>RGUG01000391.1 GCA_010027915.1 bacterium
AGGAATTTACTGTCACCCCGACCATCGGCCCGGAACAAACCCCATCGTTCAAAAACTCTGGCTCTGGATCGCCCCCTACATAATTTGGGACAAGGATGGCCCGAAGGGTTTCATTCGCAGGGACAAAGCGATGGATTTCTACTACAAAGTGTCCCGGGATATGCCCCCGGCGGGCATCGCATCTATTGAGCGTAAGGGTTGGTTTGTAAAACCTACATGAAGTATGTATTCGAGGACTTATCGGAGGAGGAGGCTTCCTTGATTATCTCCTCCCTTTTCCGGGAACTTCATCTTGTCACCGGAAGAAAGCATTACAAGGCATCGGCTATAAAAGCCGTTATCAGTAAATTGCAGAATCAAAAGTACCGAAACATACCCGATGGACCTAGATTCCGTTGCAAATTGGACTGAACCCAAACCGATCCTGACCGCCCGGGGCGGGACGCTGATCCGAACCGCCCGACCGACAAACGGGTTCTGGTCCCTGTGGGCCCGGTACAAAACCTACCTCCGCAAACACGGCATCTCGCCCCGGAAACTTCCCGACGGGACTTGGGAATTGACGCATTTCATGGACGGTCAGTTGCACGAACTTGCCTTGGAGGATGCCAAGATCGACTCCTCCGGGCTCCTGAAATGGCAAGTCGAGCCGATGACCCGGCTGGTTGAAATCCTCAAAACGCACATCTCGGCGGTCGATTCCAGTTCCACCGGGGTCGGCAAAACCTACACGGCCTGTTCGGTTGCCAAAAATCTCGGGCTTGCGATGGGGGTGATTTGCCCGAAGGCGGTCATTCCCTCTTGGCATGAGGCGTCGAAGCATATCGGGACTGAAATCAAATTCGTCGTGAACTACGAGGGTTTGAAATTCTCCGCCGGGGAAAAATATATCGTATGGACCCCGATGGGCTACCCGGTTTGGAAAATCTCGGAGCGTGACCCGGTGTTGCTTGTGTTCGACGAGGCCCATCGGTGCAAGGATCACAACCTTTCCAAAAACGCCTTGATGCTGATTTCCGCCGTGTCTCAGAAAATCCGCCACCTCCTAGTCTCCGCCACCCTCGCCGACTCCCCTCTGCACATGAGGGCCGTTGGATATTCCCTCGGGCTACATAATGGCCGGAACTTTCAGGAATGGATTCGGTCGCTTGGATGCTGGAAGGATTCCAACAACCGATGGCATTTTTCCGGGGGCGAAAATTCCATGAAGCGAATCCGATCCTCGATCTTTCCCGCCCGAGGCGTCCGCATTCGGGCCG
>RGUG01000392.1 GCA_010027915.1 bacterium
TTGGTGGTGACGCAATCGTTGGTGGTGAGTGGCACCACCAGTGTCAATAATCTGATGGTGACGGGTACTGCCACGGTCAACCAATTGGATGTGACGACGTTGCGGGTATTAGGGGATACGGTCACCGTACGAGACTTGGTGGTGACCCGATCATTGCTGATCAATGGGTTTGGTGTGACCCTCAACCAATTGGTGGTACCGCAAGTGGGGACATTTAACACCTTGGTGGTGACGCAATCGTTGGTGGTGAGTGGCACCACCAGTATCAATAACCTTCTGGTGACGGGTACTGCCACGGCCAATCAATTGGATGTGACGACGTTGCGGGTGATCGGGACGGGGACGGTACGAGACATGGCCGTGACGCGTAACCTGCAGGTGAGTGGGGTGGCGACGATCAACCAATTGGTGTTGTTGCAATCGACCCTGACGATGAACACCTTGGTGGTGACACAATCCTTGTTGGTGACGGGGACGGCCAGTGTCAACAACCTGGCAATCACGGGCACTGCCACGATGAATCAAGTGGATGTGACGACGTTGCGGGTGATCGGGACGGGGACGGTACGAGACATGGCCGTGACGCGTAACCTGCAGGTGAGTGGGGTGGCGACGATCAATCAATTGGTGTTGTTGCAATCGACCCTGACGGTCAATGCGTTGGTGGTGACGCAATCCTTGTTGGTGACGGGGACGGCAAATCTAACGAATCTTAACGTAACAGGTACGGCGACAATGAATCGCTTGGATGTGACCACCTTGCGGGTATTATCACCCTTGCTGCTTGATAGTGTGATAGCCAACAGCCTACAAGTTAATGACAAGGTTAGTACCAATCAATTGGTCGTACCGCAAGTGGCGACGATCAATACGTTGGTGGTCACCCGATCGTTGGTCGTGAGTGGCACCACCAGCATGAACAATCTGATGGTGACGGGTACTGCCACGATGAACCAATTGGATGTGACGACCTTGCAGGTGTTGGGAACCGGAACGTTAGGTGATTTGGTAGTGACCCGCTCATGGCTGGTTAATGGGTTTGTGGTGACGATCAACCAGTTGGTGGTGCCACAAGTGGCGACCATTAACACCTTGGTGGTGACCCGATCCTTGGTGGTGAGTGGGACGGCCAGTATCAACACCCTGACCATTACGGGTACTGCCACGGCCAACCAATTGGATGTGACGACGTTGCGGGTATTAGGGACGGGGACGGTACGAGACATGGCCGTGACGCGTAACCTGC
>RGUG01000393.1 GCA_010027915.1 bacterium
ATGTCCAGGTCCAGTTTTGCCATGTGATTGGGTCTCGGGGGCTCCGGATTATGGTGAATTCGGATATCTGTCAGGCGAATCGTGTCCAATGGTTGGGATTGACGATTACCCATTATGAGCCAGATCCCCTGATATACCTTCCATTTATCGATTATGTTCTCGGTCAGGGAATTCAAATTCGGAGCGTGTCAATTGCCGGTATTGATCCGTTTTATCGATGGATTCGATGGGCAGATGCCGTGGTGGTCGCGATGTGTTTGGCCGGAATTGGGGTTGGGGGATGGATTCATCGTCAAACGATTTTGTCCCGAGGAATAGCGCAGCGCGCCCTCATCAAACGAGACCAAGCGGAACTCAATCGACTGCATATCCGTAATGCGAATTCGGCGATGATTGGGCGCTTAAAACGAGGGGTGGACTGGGTGCGTACCCGTGAGGGTGTTGTTCTGCGGCTCGAGGTCGGGTCCCGCAATGCATCCGTCGCAAGTGTTTGCCACGTCGATGCCTTTGGCACAGCTACTGACTCTGCCGATGTCGATATGAACCCAATTGCGGATGGATGGGTGTCCGTTTATGCGTCGAAATTGGACTGATCCGTTTTCTTTAGACTGGCCATTAACTCGGATCGGCATATCGGTTGTGATCGGGATTATAGTTATCGGATTTTGCGTGGGAATTCCGTGGACGACCTATCAGTCCCTCCAAGCGACCATCACGAATGCGATGGACCATCCGACGAGCCAGAACGATCAAACCGCCCGATTGAAGGCGGAGATGGGGAATGAAACTGAGGTAACGGCCACGCACAATGGCTGGGTAATCGAGGGGAATGATCCGGACGAATGGATTCGTCGGTTGGCCATGGCGCCGCCGGAAGTCGAGTTGGATCAACTTATTTTGACGGCGGCGCCGGCTCGGTATGTGCTGCTGTTGCGGGCGAAGGGATGCAATAATGCCGGTGAACCGCATTAAATATATTGTTGCAATGATAATCGGATTTTGCAGTGCGAGTCCGGTGACTGCCCTCTACAAGGGGCCCTACGATTTGGGTCAGCTTCGGGCGGTTGTTGGGGCTGGGGGGCCTTCACAAGTACGCGTGCCGACCGAGGCGGGGCCGACACCAAGCCCCGATAGCCCGATGGTCTTGGATTACTATGCCGTGAAGTATGTCCACCCCATGGATTTGAAGCAATTGCTGTCTGAACTTTATATGGGTTCAAAATGGGCCGT
>RGUG01000394.1 GCA_010027915.1 bacterium
CCTTGTTCTGGGGTGTCTATACTCATGTGCACAGCATGCGCTTGGGTATCAGCACGGTCTGCGCTCAACTCCAGAGCACACGGCCGTCTAGAGCCCTTGCGACAGCTCACACGCCAGGCAATAGCAGCCGGGTGCCCCTCCATTGTTCCATCACACGCCAAAATCATCGAACGCCTTGCAGATGCAGGCTTCTTTCGGGCTGGGGGCATACTGGTGGGGGGGGTGACCCTCCCCTCGCGGTGGGCGGTGGCCTTGCTTATTTGGATTCAATTGGCTTTGTTATTGGTATTGAATGCCGGGGATTTACTCACCCTGTTTATAGGATGGGAGTGGGCGATGTTGCCGGTATATATTGGCTTGGTCACCCATGGTACGGACAAGGCAAAAGCCATGGCCTTGCGTATGTTAATGATGATGGTCACGGGGGGGGTGTTGTTTTTAATGGCGTTGGTGATGGTTTGGGTGGTGAGTCCCTCTATGACACCCTTGTCGTTGTCTAATGGGGCTGTGTTACCGCCGGTAATGGCGTGGATAGTGGGCGGTCTTTTTTTGGTGTCATTTGCGATCAAAACCCCCCTGTTTCCGTTTCATACATGGCAAGCCGCACTGTATGAGCATTGTCCGTCGTATTGTCGTCCCTTGGTGATGGCGGTGGTGTCCAAGTTAGGGGTGTGGGGTGTTTTGCAGGTGTTGCCCGTTGTCACCCCTGGCCTTGGGCTAGCCAATGCGGGGGGCCCCGTGTCACTGTTGGTGTGGGGTTTGGCGTTATGGGTATCCCTTTCAGCATTGTATGCCAGTGTGGTGGCGTGGGGTCAATCGACCCCCATTCGGGCCTTGGCGTATATGTCCATGTCTCACATGGCGGTTGCCTTTTTGGGTGCGTTGTTGGGCCCATCTCATGGCGTCATGGTGGGCCTGTATTTGGTCGCCCATACGGTGTTGGTATTGGGTCTTTCCATGGTGATTCAGTCCCAACCCAATTGGAATGTGACGGGGGGACTGGGGGGTATGATGGGCCGTTCACCATGGCAGGCATGGGTGTTATTGGTGTTGATGGTGGGCTTTATTGGGTTGCCAGGCACCGTTGGGTTTGCAGCTGAATTATCGGTGATAGTGGCCATTTTTTCGTCATACCCGTTGATCATCGGCGGGGTGATACTGTTTCCGGTGGTGATGAATGCGTGGGTGGGGTTACGTTGGCTAACAGAGATGGTGTGGGGACAGCCGTTA
>RGUG01000395.1 GCA_010027915.1 bacterium
AAGGATATTCCGGCTGCGTTTGCTCTGTTTGCGGTTTTGCAATTGCGCCAATTTGCTGGGGGAGATCCGATTGCAATTAGTGACAATCGAGCGACACCTGCCAACGATTTCGTATCCAATTGCATCATGCATGCAGACAATCGAAATTTCACCGCATTGGGCGGTTTGTTGGACCAATTTATGGCACCGACGATTGCGTTTCCGGTCAGTGCTCAGTTTTGGAATGCGACTTGGGTGGTCGAATAACGGGGCCTAGGAAAAAGGTTCCAGGTTACGGGATGTGATGGGGTTTGGGACGTCTTAATGAACACCGAAGTCGCACAGCTCATTTGTGATTGTCGAACGGCCAAGGACGCCACTGCGTTGATCATGACGACCGTAAAGGCGCGTGGAACCTCGGACAATGTATCAGTAGTGGTGATCAAGTTATCGGACTAGCAACTGTCACTGTGGTTCGTGCTGAGGGCACGTCGATGGGACCAGAGGCATCGGCAAAGGCAGTTCAAGGTGCTGAGGCGCAGTTGCCGACGCTTGTTGGTGAGTTGCGACCGCCAATTTTGGGACTAATGATTCGGCATAAATTGGGAAGTTCTGCGGCGGCTTTGACGTCATCGGGCTTGTCCTCGTTGACGATCGTGTAGGACGTGATTCGGGGTTCTGGGACGTCTGCTCGTGGAATGGGAACTTCCCTTGGCTGGATGTCTTTTTCGACCATCCATCTTTTTATTTTGTCGACCAATACGTACTGTGCAAATGATTCCCCTTGGGCAACAATTTTGGCGTTAATACCCATTGTTTGGAGGGTGTCTTCGATTTGCCTTGAAACGGAGGGGTAATGTGTACAAGCCAATGCGATTGCTGACAATACTTTGAGAGGCTCTTTGGTGTGGTCTTTGTAGAACGATCCGGCAAATTTTTCGAAATTTTTGACATCTTCTGCCACGGTTTTATCCAATAATTGTTGCCATTCGTTTTGGGATAAATTGGCGTATTCGTCTCTGCGCTCGATAATACTGACCCATTCGCCCGGAGCGTGGACGTGAACGAATAACACTGGCACCTTGCATCCGTGGGCGCGGATTGGGTTAAATGCGTCTTTTTCTTTTGGAGTTCCCCGTGTCACCGGTTTGCCTCCTTTATATACTCTGAAAAATTGGAATGTTGCATCGCGGGCGAGTTTTTCCTTGATGAAGGGGTCGTTGTTGATGACTACTGTATAGGCCTCGTCCC
>RGUG01000396.1 GCA_010027915.1 bacterium
CCCATCTGAAATCGATGCCGGTACCGCCACCCGCATGCCAGGTGTCCGTACCCATTCCTCCTCACAAACCGAGACCACCTGCCCCTGGTAGGTCACACGATAGCCCGATCCCATCAGCAATTCTGGGTCCTGGCCAAACACGCCCAGTTGTACCACCATGCTCGATGAGGCCCACTGCAACAGCGATTGCACCAACGACACCGATTGTATCGACCCCGTGATATCCCCCACGCACCAGGACAACGTCATCGCGTGGGCCCGACTGGCCGCCACTGACACCCAATCCATCCCCCCCACACGAGCCAAATCAGCATCATAATACCGACGCCATCCATCAGGTAGCCCCGCCAACCATTGACGATGGGCTTGTGACACCTCCCATTCCCCACACACAGGCCAGGCCTTAAAGCGGGTCATGTGGTGCCACTGGTGGGCCACCAGCTGGATTCCCCATTTCACCACCCCCTGTTCAATAGCATGACGGACCCTGTCAGGCGACAGTCGATGATCACACACCCACGTCGAAAAAGACAGGCTGGTCACATCCGACGCCGTCAGGATGCCCGTCAACGAGATCGCCGGTGAGCCATCGGGCATATCCCCCCAACACGCCCCCATGGTCATGATACGGCCATTGCCAGATACTCAGACAACTGGGTGATCAGCCCGGCTTGATACGACCCATCCGTACTAGGGTCCAAGCCCATGTCAGCCCATTGGGCCATCAGCGTGCGAGTCTCGGTCATGAATGCCTCGAGCAACGGATTCAACTGCTCATATTGAGGCGAAAACGAACGAAAATAACACAAATAATTGGTCCAGGCAGGCTGAAGAAAATAATACGAGTCATAGCCAATACGGTTGGATACTTGGGCCAATTGTTTTTTTTCGTGGGCTTCAAGATACGAAAAGCCATAGTCCCGTCCCTCAATCACATAAGTGGCCGATTGTAACAAGGCTTTAACCGCCGCCATGTGTCGGGTCAGTTGTGACAAGACCGTCTGATACAACCCATTTGCAAACCCCTCCGAGGACGCATCTGTTAACCCATGCAAACGCTGAAAATCCACCGACCCATCGGGGGCCATCATCCGCACCATTACCGTGAGAATCATCGCCGAATAAAAATAATGAAGTCGAGCAGGGGTGTCAAAAAAATACACATCCGATAAATAGGCATAAAACGAAGCCAATGCGTCCCGAGGGTCAGATTGGGTGGCCACATGATG
>RGUG01000397.1 GCA_010027915.1 bacterium
TTACTCCGTGTAATCATATGGTAATTTAATCTTTCTTGGTTCTACTATAGAATGTCGTATTACCAAGGGTATCCACAAAATACATGTGGTGGTGGCTATACCACGTATCCCTATTGTCCACCGCCGCCTGCTCCCATCTATTGTCAAGTGACGGGTCCTAGCGGCTCCACGGGCCCAACAGGTCCTACGGGTCCATGTTGTACTGGCGATACAGGCCCCACTGGTCCTGACGTACTTATTGAAACCACGGGCCCAACAGGTCCCACAGGTGACACGGGTCCGACTGGGCCATGTTGTACAGGCCCCACTGGTATCACGGGCCCCACTGGTCCTAGTACACTCATTCAAACTACGGGCCCCACAGGCCCTATTGGTGATACAGGCCCCACAGGTATCAGAGGCCCTACAGGTGACTCCAGTCAGGTAACGGGTCCGACGGGCCCATTTGGTGGACAAGTCGGCCCCACAGGCCCGCCTGGCTCCACTGCTGCCTGCTGTAATGCGCTGGGAAACTGGGTATATGACGGTGACGATAATCGTATATGGAACGATGTTGCGTATGGAAATGGAACATGGATCGCAATTGGTGATTCCAGCGGACAAAATAATAATAGTTGTTACCTTTCGTCTGATGGCGATTATTGGTCATTAAACGTCTTTAGCATGGTCATTCCTGGTAATATTCCTATTAATGGTGGGCGTAACTTCACAGGAATCGCCTATGGCAATGGGCTGTTTGTCGCAATTGCAGATAATACCGTTGTTGCTCCATTAACTGCTCCCTATAGTAATTATCAAATTATCTATACTACTAATCCTATTTTAAATAACTGGACACCCGTGATTGCCCCTGCCCAATACAATTGGCAATCGATTGCCTATGGTAATGGACGATGGGTCGCTGTCGCCGCGGGCGGTGGTTCTGATAAGGTCATTTTCTCCGATGATGGCATCAATTGGACGTTCGGTGCCATTCTGCCAACCTTTGGCACCATTCCTGTCGCGCCCATTTACAACTGGAAATCCGTGACCTTTGGTAATCGCTGCTTTGTTGCGGTTGCCGATACCACCATTGGACCTGCTTCCACGGGATACAAATGTATACGGTCCTATGCCCCTACCCTGGGTGGCACTCCACCTGTATTCAACTTTGGAGGATTATGGGAACCGACACCCACCACCGCGTTCAACGTGAACCCTGCCGATATCACTACCGAACCACTGTGGCA
>RGUG01000398.1 GCA_010027915.1 bacterium
ATCGGCCACCAAGCAGTGGCAAGTGTTTCATCGCGATGGCACAGCCGCCGCCATGGTGGGCGGTGATGCATGGATAACGGGTGCCGCCCAAGCGACCGAGTGGCAAGGAAATGGGTCAGGACTCACCCAGTGGGATGCCACCCATGTGAGCTCAGGGTATTGGGGGTCATGGGTGGGGGGTGTCGAGGATATGAGGATTGCGGGCATGGTTAGTGAGGGTGTCTGGCAATGGGTGGGAATCACCGGGAACCGGGTGGCGGCATTTGGTGGGACGCCCCTGCCCACCACCCAAACCGTGGGATGGCGACGAGACAACACCCTTCGGCAATTGCAGTTGACGTTACCCCAGTTGCTATGGCAAACCAGTCGTCCGACCGTCAACCAACTCACACTCAAAACATGGTTGAATACCGCCGGACTGAAGACCTCTGATACCCAATCCCTTTGGTTGAATGTGCCCTCGGTGGGGATGGGGCGATTGGACCCTTCGGTGCCGTTACTGGTAGCGGGCAACGCGATAATGAGTGGCACCATGAATGTGGGGATGATCCGATTAGATCCCCAACCCTCGAATGCCCAACTGCGGATTGGGAGTGGCACGTGGGGAAGTGGGGTATGGGTCAATGGGTCATCACGTGTGAGTGGGGATATGGGGGTTGCATCGGTAACGGCCAACCAATTGGTAATGGGCTCGTGGGTCATGACCAATCCAGCGTTTGGATCAGTGGGAATTGGCAGGGTATTTCCCAATCAAAAACTGGCGGTATCGGGCAATGGGATGGTAAGGGGGGATGTGGGGGCAGGCTCATTGACGGTGACGACCCTGAATACCCCCATTGCCCAGGTTGCCACGTGGAATGGGATGCGCATCCGAGACCGGGTTACCCTCAGCGGGGTGACCGTCAACCAATTCGATAGTCCGAGCAGCTTGGGTGGGTTTTCACTGAACCAAACGGGTGACGTCACGGCCAATACCTGGCGGGTCTCAACCGTGAGATCAGCGGGTTATGACGTCGACTCCCACGGAATGGCCAACCTTAACGAACTCATGGCCACCACACTCAAGGGGCCGTCCAACACAATGGTGTGGGCAGGGAATCCGTTGTCGGTCACGATGAATGAGGTGACGGTTTCTTCGATCACGATCAAAGGCGTGCCATGGGATCCTTCAGGACTGATCACCGCCAATACCCTGGCAGTCAACGAATTACGGTTGGGATCACAGTCGG
>RGUG01000399.1 GCA_010027915.1 bacterium
CGACTCTGAAAGCTGCGATCCACGGCTTAGCGGGGCTCTCAAATCTGCTGAAGACAATACTCAACAATAACTCGCAGTGCCCTGATTTGGGTGTTCGCCAAAACGGGGGTGGTCGTGGTGTTGGATGGGGTCTCGTATTGAGCTTCCGGTATCGGCAGGTGTATGTCGGGAAAACCGATATCACCAGCTCAGTCTACATGCCTAAATATAGCTTGTGAACCAAAAAGGGGCACTAAAACTCGGAAAAAAACGCATTCACATGATTGGCAAAAAATGCTAGTGTTTTATAAACACGCTGGATTTTAATTATGAAAAAGTCTCTTGCAGTTTTTCTGACCCTATTTTTAATTCTCACAACGCCAGTACATGCCCAAGGTGGATTCTCCGATTTTCTTAAAAGTTTAGGTGAAATTGGAAAAGCCTTAGGACAACTGGGTGATGCCCTATCCGGTAATTCCGCCAATCCCAACGGTGTCAATCCTGCCGACTTTGGCGTCAGCGGGGAATGGCTCGACTCTAACAATGCCCAACGCCTGCGCTTTCCCAGAGAATATTCTGGAATTGGTTACCTTATAAGTGAAGTGACTCCCGGTGGTCCTGCAGCCAAGACGGGTTTGCAGCGCAATGATATCGTCACCCATTTTGGTAATACCCCCCTCTCGCCGCAAACTGAAGAGCAATTGCAAAGCCAAGTTCTCTCTGGCCGACCAATTCCAATAAAACTGTTTCGCAATGGACAGTTCTATGAAGCCACCATTACCCCAGAATCATCTAGTCAAACTCGCCCCGAGCAAAGCACTCAAACTACTAATCGAACAGCAAGTGCCCCGGTAGCAGGAACCCCTCCAGGCGCTATCAACCCTGGATCCTGTCGTCAAGGTGCTGCATTGGAAGCGCGTGAATATACCCAACCCGAAATCTTGGGTCGTCCCAGCGGTGAGCGAGCCCAAATGTGCTTTTATCGTTTAGTGGGTTCGGGGGCGGAATATTTAAATTTCTTCTCCACCGGACACTTTTATCACACCTCGATTTCGGGCTCAGGAGGCTTTGCCAGCTCTGGAGCCATCTATGGAACGGTACGCGGTACTTATGGATTTCAACCCAATGGGGTGCTCTCAACCCGCATCGGCTATCAGGGCACTGGGGTGAGTCAAACCAACCGTGGCGCGGGTACTGAACGTACCATGGATGTGAGTGGTCA
>RGUG01000400.1 GCA_010027915.1 bacterium
GTACCATATCAATAAATGCCACACTGGAAGAAGTACGACTTCCATGGTGTGGAACCACCAGCACCGTAGATCGCAGGTTTTCACCCCAATCTCTAATGAGTTGTTGTTCCACCGCAGCCTCGATATCCCCGGGGAGTAAAATACGCTGCGATCCCACTTCGATCAGGAGGACACAACTGCTATTGTTTTTCTTTTTGCTGATAACCGGTTGTACGGGATGCAAGAATTTAAAGTGCACCCCATCCCAATCCCATGCCGCGCCTTGTTGGCACAGACCACCGACAGCATAAGGCTGCCCACTTTCGACCCAATCGACAGGGAGCGCTGCAAGCAACGCTGGCGCGCCCCCAATATGGTCCATATCCAGATGGCTTAAAATTAATCGATCGACATGATGCCGCCCTTGATATCTTAGAAATGGCACTAAGATCTGTTGACCTGCATCGTGGCCCCCACCATAACGGGGCCCCGTGTCATAGACTAAGACGTGGCGCGCAGTTTCAACGACGACAGCGAGCCCTTGCCCCACATCCAGGATGGTACAACGCACTGCCTGCATAGGAACAGACACCACCGTGGTACAACATAATGGCAAAAAACACGCCCAGGCCCATAGCCGTCCAGGCACTCCAGATGGGGCACACAGCCAAACCGCACCGATCGATGCGAGGATGACAGCGGGGATCGATGGCGTACTAAAATACCCGGTCCAGAGCGGATGGGCTGCACACCACTGGAGCATGGTTTCTAATGCTGCAAGGTTCCAATTGGCAAAAGCGATACATCCATGGCTCAAAGGCGCTATTGGTAACAACAGGGTCCCTAATAAGGCGGACGGCAAGATCAGAAAACTCACCCAAGGGATCGCAAGGGTATTGGCCACTGGACTGATAAGGGTAGATTGTGCGAAGAAATAGATGGTTAAAGGAAATAGCCCCAATGCGGCGATCCAAGGGGTTCCAATCCACTGGAATCGTTTGGCTTGAGATAAGCGGTGCGCACTGAGTACTAACCAAGCAACCGCGGAAAAGGATAGCCAAAACCCCACGGAAAGCGGTGCAAACGGATCGCACAATAACACTAGAAATAACGCGAATCCCCAACGCGTCCAGAAAGAGACCTCACCTTCAAATAATTCTGCCCCCATCCAGACCAAGACCATCCAAAAAGCGCGCTGTGTTGGGATACTCCATCCAGCAAG
>RGUG01000005.1 GCA_010027915.1 bacterium
GACAACGGATGATTCACACCCGTTTTACCCCCGATGGCAGAATCCACCTGGGCCAACAAGGTGGTGGGGACTTGAATACAGCGAATCCCACGCATGTATATAGACGCCGTAAAACCTGTAATATCCCCAATGACACCCCCACCAAACGCCACCACTGTGTCCTGACGATCCAGCCCACACCCCATCCACTCATTGACCAAGTGAGACACCATCTCCCAAGATTTACTGGTTTCACCCGATGGTATCACCACACGGGTGACCTCATACCCGTCGGCTTTTAACTGATCAAACGGTTGAGACAAGGACTGTAGTTCCGGATGGGTCACCACTACCACCCGCCGACCACGTGCCAATGGGGGACACCAGGTCATCACTTTTTCGAGCAAGCGACTACCCACCATAATGGGATAAGCGTTAAAACGTAGTTTAAGTTGGATGGTTTTCATGTGAAACAGACTCCTTTGATCGGGGGGTGAGCCAGAAAAAAACCTCTTGATTGCCTTTGGCTCCTTTTAAGGGCGACCATACCCGCTGGTGCAAGCAAAAGAATGGGTCCAAAGATGTTGCCACCCGATCCACCACGCACTGAATCACCAAGGGATCAGACATCACACCACCTTTGCCTACTTCGGACGGTAACGCTTCAAATTGTGGTTTGATTAAAACAATAAAGTCAGCATTGGGCAACAGGGTAGCCCATTGGGGCAATAGTTTGGTCACGCTAATAAACGACACATCCATCACCACCCGCGACACCCTCTGAAGATGATCAGGGCCAATCCCAACACCGGCCAATGTGTCAGGCGTCGCATAGCGGGCGTTAAATCGCTCAATGAGCATCACACGGGGGTCTTGTCTGATGCGATAATCCAATTGACCATAGCCCACATCCAGACCAATCACCCCTTTGGCGCCCAGTTGTAAGACACAATCCGTGAATCCACCGGTACTAATGCCAATATCCAATACCCACTGGTTCATCACAGAGATATCAAACGATCGCAAGGCCCCTTCTAATTTGAGACCGCCTCGCGACACATACTTGGGCATCTCGCCTAACAAGGTGATGTCCGCGTCATCTGAGACCAACGTGCCTGCTTTGGTTACTTTTTGCCCCCCCACCAATACCTGCCCATTCATCACCAACGATTGAGCCACTGCACGCGATACACACCACCCTTGTGTCACCAATCTCACATCCAATCGTTGCGTTTTTTTAGCCAACGAGTCCACACTCCTGTTCCAACGCTAAAAAATCACGACCAAACCATTCAATAAACAATGACCGATAAGGATTAAAAGGAATCATCAATAAAAATGGTTTGCAATAGGCCAAGCCCTTTTGTTTAAGTATGGCACCCAGTCGGGCCTGTCCTGCTGGGCTAACCGTGGCCAGTCCAAAAAACACCACATTAAAAGCCCCCAAGTCACCCTGGGCAATGGCCTGTTGAATCACGGTCACCAACGCCTCATGGGGGGTTTCGTCCAATACGGTCAATAAAGTAGGTAGAATCGGATGTTGTCCGGTAGCCAATAAAACAGGGGCTAACAACACTTGGGTCGACAAAGGATACCCAGAAAAACGGGCCATCACGGTGACCAACAAGGGATGGTCCGCATCCAACAACCCAATGGCAGAGCCCAACCTCACCACCCATTCATCCACCCCATCTGAACGAGCAAACAACGCATCGATGAATGGCCACTCAGAGGCTGGCACCGAATCCATGCGCAAGATGAACTGTTCTAAGGTGGCCACCCGAAGTGCAAGGGGTAACCGATCGATCTGGCCCGCTGCGATGATGCGGGCCAGTTCATCCGGACCTTGCTCACCCAATATAAGGCAATAAGGCTGCCTCAAAGGCAGGCTGAGGACGATAACCGGTTAACCGCCCCACTTCTTGACCGTCTTTAAACACAATGCAGCAAGGAATGCTGGCAATATCATACTGACTGGCTGTTTGCTGGTTTTGATCGGTATCTAATTTCATAACCTTTAATTTACCTGCATAGGTCTGCGACACCGCCTCAATAACGGGGGACAACATGCGACAAGGGCCACACCATTCTGCCCAAAAATCTACCAACACCGGAAGGGTCGATTGCAACACCTCTTGCTGAAATGTGTCATCTGTCACAACTTGCACCATGGGACACCTCACTTGATAACATGATTACCCCTTCATACTGAAAGGACCGTCAGTATAGCAACAACAAAAGATACCGTCTTGCTTTTTTTACGATGAGCTAAACAAGTCAAAAAAACCACGATCACCCCCTTTATCGGATTTAATCGGATACTTAAGTCGTAACCCCCGGGTGAGACGATGAATATCAGGGTGCTTATCCGCCAACTTGGTAATGGCAGGCATCACCGACATCGGACCAATGGCATCAAGAATCCCCACCACTTTGGCCATCGGAGCCCTTGCATCAGGCAACAATGATACCAAATACGGCAAAATGGGTGCCCCCATGTCTTTTAAAACGGTTTCAACCAGTAAGCGTTGGGTCGCCTGACCTTTTTCGAGTCCCGACACCAAAAAAGGCACCACAACTTTCAACCCAATCAATGTCAAGGCAGCCAAAATAGGCTGGCGTAATCCTGGCACCGTATACAAACGAATCAAGGGCAATAACGCCGCAGTCGATTGCATGGTACCCAACATTAACACGACGGTTTTTTGAACATCCTTGCAAGACAGCAGGGACAACAAATGGGTCTCTTGTTGGGTATCGGGGATGGCATACAACAAATACACAATTTGATTGGCCGACACCCAATCACGCAAGGTGATATCACGGACCAAATATGGAATCGACTTGGCACCAAAGTGCAAGACGATCACCCGAATATACCGACGAATCGCATAATGGGGATGGCTGAGCTGGGTCACCAAATAGCCACATACTTCGGGGCCAAATTGAATCAGGGATCGAATCGCCATTTTTCGGACGTTGGGATCCACATCCATCAGCAATCGGGTGAGATGGGGAATGGCGGTTGGGTTGCCCATACTGCCCAATTTATCCGCCACACACCATCGCACCATCCAATCTGGGTCATCCACCGCATGGATTAAGGCCATCACATCCGGTTGAGATGATACGTTGAGGGCCAGCATCGCATCCCATCGGGTACGATCATCTCGCATACGAACCAACCAATCGTTCATAGCATCCGTTGAATGGCCGACATGGCCTCAAAAACCGTTTGGACAGGAATCAAGGTCATATCCGACACAAGGTCTTTATAGTCACGAGCGGGGACCATACAACAATCAAATCCCAATTGTTGACAATCAATTAAGCGTCTTTCAATTTGAGGCACACCCCGTACCTCACCGGTTAAGCCCACCTCGCCAATGATGCCCATATTACAATGTAACCCCCAATTATTAGCGGACGATACCATGGCCATCATGACCGCCAAATCAATGGCCGGTTCCGCCGTTTTATATCCCCCCACGACATTAAGAATAATATCTTTGGCTGATAATTTAAGACCCAATAACTTTTCAGCCACTGCAATCAGCAAATGAGCCCGATTGGGATCTACTCCCAATATGGTGCGTTTGCCAATGGGATACCCAGTATCCACCACAATAGATTGGATTTCGATTAAAAACACACGACTTCCTTCTAAGGCCGCCGATACCATTGAACCGGGATGACCCATGGTGGTGCGGTCTAAAAACAAACCAGAGGGATTGGAAATACTCACAAGACCCGACTCGTTCATTTCAAACAATCCCAATTCATTGGTCCCCGAATACCTGTTTTTAAAGGAGCGAATCATACGATATTGCATCGCCGACTCCCCATCAAAATACAAAATCACATCGACCAAATGTTCTACCACTTTAGGTCCTGCCAATGCACCATCTTTGGTAACATGTCCCACTAAAATGCCCGTTGTCCCCACCGCTTTTAATGTTTGAACCAACAAAGACACCCCATGCCGAACCTGATTGACACTACCCGCCACCGACGGCAAGTCAGGATCCACCATCACTTGAACGGAATCAATCACCACCACCGTGGGCCGATGGGCACGAATCACCTCACAAATAGTCACAATATTGGTTTCAGCCAACACCGTCAGCGACGGGTGAACCGCATGCAATCGATCCGCACGGTGACGAATTTGGCCCAAGGATTCTTCGCCGGTAATAATCATGGTAGGCCAACCTTGTTGGGCCATGTTGGCACACAGTTGCATACACAACGTGGATTTTCCAATACCGGGCTCCCCACCCAGCAACACCACCGACCCCTCAACCAATCCGGAACCCAACACCCGATCCAATTCCGGAATGCCCGTGGGAAACACAAATTCATCGGAGACTACCACCTGACCCATTGGCAAAGGAGACGGCATCGATCCCTGGTCCACACGAGGTGCATCCGACATGGCCACAATACCATTCCACTCACCACAATCAGCACAACGACCCGACCACCTCAAAAACTGGGCCCCACAATTGGAACAAACAAACAAAGCGCGTGTCTTAGCCACTTACTGATTGCAGTTGTCGATTGGGATCGGATTCCGTTTCTTTGGGTAAGGGCGGTATAGGGCTCAATGTGAAATGGATATGGTCCGCTTTCATGGTGGCTTTTACCAACACATCTGAGCGAAGATTATCCTTTAAAATGGCATCGGCCAATCGGTCTTCGAAGTGCTCCTGAATGGCCCGTCTCAAAGCACGGGCACCTTGACGTTGATCGTATCCTTTTTCAAGTAAAAAGGATTTGACTTTTTTATCAATTTTAAACTGAATATTGGCATCTTTTAAGCGTGACAGCACATCTGCCAACATGATCTCAACAATATCGGCCACAAATGATTTGGCCAATGGTTTAAAGACAATCACATCATCAATACGGTTTAAAAACTCTGGCTTAAATTCGCGTCTCAGCTCATCTTGCAATTTGCTTTTGATGGTATCATATTGGGCGTTATCACCTCGAACCGGATCAACAAAACCAAACGAAGATTCTTTTTCGATGAACTTACTGCCCACATTAGAGGTCATGACAATAAACGTGTTTTTAAAATTAACCGTACGACCAGTCGAGTCAGTCAACCGTCCGTCATCTAATATTTGCAACAATACATTGACAACATCAGGCGACGCCTTTTCGAGTTCATCAAACAATACCACCGAATAAGGCTTGCGACGCACCGGCTCGGTTAGCTGCCCCCCTTCGTTGAAGCCCACATAGCCAGGGGGAGATCCAATCAAGCGTGACACCGTGTGTTTTTCCATGTACTCCGACATATCCACACGCACCAAGGCATCGCGAGAGCCAAACAAATAGTCCGCCAACGTCTTGGCCAACTCTGATTTGCCAACCCCTGTAGGACCCAAAAACAAAAATGAACCGGATGGTCGCTTGGGATCTTTGAGACCCACTTTGGCACGCTTAACGGCACGAACCAATGCTTTGATGGCATCGGGCTGACCCACCACATGTTGGGTAAGGGCCTCTTCCATTTTCATTAAACGGGCCGACTCTTCTTCTGTAATCTTAGATACCGGAATACCAGTCCAGGACGACACCACATCTGCAATGGTTTGCTCATCCACAATTCGACGAACCGAAAGAACGGTGGCCGCATCATATCCGCTCAAATCCGGTGTGCTAGCACCACTGGTCACAAGGGACAACCAACGCTCACGCTCTGCCGATGACAACGGACCAAAATCGGGATGGCCTTTGACCAATTCTTTTAACTCTTGGGGGGCTGATGAATACCGAAGCATGACCTTAGATGCCGCTTCATCAATTAAATCCACGGCTTTGTCAGGAAGAAACCGTTCGGTGATATACCGGCTAGCCAATTGAACCGCATCACAAATGGCCTGATCGGTAATCACCACCTGGTGAAATTGTTCATATTGACGCTTAATGCCCCGCAAAATACTGATGGCATCTTCAACACTGGGTTCTTCCACAAACACCGATTGAAACCGACGCTCCAAGGCCCCATCCCCTTCAATATGCTTGCGATACTCATCTAAAGTGGTGGCCCCAATACACTGCAACTCACCACGTGATAAGGCCGGCTTAAATAAATTCGCCGCATCCAGACTGCCTTCTGATCCACCCGTTCCAATAATGGTATGCAACTCATCGATAAACAAAATAACATTTTTGGCTTTTCGAACCTCTTCCATCACCTTTTTGACACGGTCCTCAAATTCACCACGGTATTTGGTCCCTGCCACCAGCAGACCCAAATCCAAGGTGACCACTCGCTTGTCTTTGAGCTTTTCAGGCACTTCGCCCTTCACCATTTTCTGGGACAACCCTTCGACAATGGCTGTCTTACCCACCCCAGGTTCACCAGTTAAAACCGGATTGTTTTTTGTTCTGCGACATATAATCTGAATAATGCGATCAATCTCTTTTGTTCGCCCTACCACCGGATCTAAAACCCCTTCTGCCGCCAAAGAAGTTAAGTCACGACCATACAAATCAAGGGTTGGGGTGGCCACGGCAGGGTTATTTTTCCCGGCGGATGCAACCCGACTACCCAATAACTTTAATAACTCATCTTTAAAGACAGTAGGGTTACAACCCAAGTCCGTTAATACGCGTGACGCAATATTAGAGGGATCCCGAAACACACTTAAAAACAAATGTTCAACGTTCACATAGTTGTGACCCAATTTTCTGGCTTCATCCCAAGCATAGGTTAACACCTGCTTGGCCTGTTGGGTAAAAGGGATATTCCCAAAATCAGAATGGCTACCGCCGCTATCGAGGCGCTCTTCGATGGCCAATCGAATTTGATCCGACGAAAAACCCATCTCAGATAACACCTTTACCACCACATTATCGCCTTCACCCAAAATGCCCAGTAAAATATGCTCCGTTCCAACATAAGCATGCTGAAACTTTTTGGCTTCCTCTTGGGCCAACATAATGGCTTGAATGGCTTTTTCAGTGAATCGTGAAAACATAGTGGATCAGATCATAGCGTGTCAGGAAATGGTTTTACAAGCCCAACTTACCCCGACAACTTACTAATCAAGGCGGACATAATCTTATTCACATCATCAATGACACCCTGAACGGCCGAAAACCCACGATTCAGCAACGCCATATCCAAGGCCACTTTGGCCACATCCACATTGGATGACTCTAATTTTTCTGACACAATATCACCATACCCTGTCCCCGACACATTATCCGGCAACGGGTCGCCCGCCGCCACCGAAGGTCGATAGGCCCCGCCCTGTGCAATGGTTAACCCTTGTCGATTGACAAACGTGGTAAGCGCCAACCGATACAATGGAATCGTAGCCGTAGGCGGCACAACCCCATTGGCAATATCATCTTTGTTTTTTTGGTAATTGGCCACCAATAGACCCCCATCCAAAAAACCCAAATCCGTTTGACCCTCTATATTCAAGGGAACCAAATTAGTCGACTGAACCACGCCGGTAGGATTGGTGGCGTACCCAAACACTTTTCGTCCGTACGGATCGGTTAAATACCGGCCATTGGGGTCAATCTGAAATTTGCCATTGCGGGTATACAGCTTTTCGCCACCCAATTCCGAATCTTTTGATGAACCAGACAAAACAAAAAAGCCATTGCCCACCACCGCACAATCCAATTGGGTCCCAAACCCCAATGACCCTTGACGAAAGTCCGTGGTAACCGCGTTGACCTGAACCGACCCCGCAATCGACATGGGATTAACGGTTTTTGTGCCAGCCGCCCACGATTTACCGTATGATGACGAAAATGAGACCCACACTGATTTGAATCCAGGGGTATTAAAATTATCCGTATTTGAAATGGATGCACGCAACGCATCCGTCATGGCCCCAATCGAATTTTTAAGCTCAGCATAAATATCAAACATGCAAATACCCTCCAAGTTCACCCCACCATTCAATAGTGAAACAGTCGTCAAGACACCCACAATAATTGTATTGATTTTTTTCAATGTATAGAAAAAAAGGGGGGCGTTAAAGGAAACGTTGTAACTCTGCCTCATCAAATGAATCGACCATCATCCAACCCCTCATCGTAACAGCTCCCCCTCACCATTGTGCGAGGCATCATACCACGCAATCTAACTCACTCTTGACAATCACCCCACCGCGGCCTGTATGGTATATATACACATCGTATATGTATTCGGTGTGTGGGTCAGTGGGGGTATGCCGTCATGTGGGCATACGCCCTGTGGATACACCGTCATCAGAAAGGACATGGTTGAATGTTAACACCCAAGCAAACCGACATTTTACGCTTTATTACCGATCATCAGGCCGACTATGGTCAGGCACCCTCATTGAGGCAAATTGGGGCTGCGTTTGCCATTACCGCACGTGCCGTACAACAACATATTGATGCCCTCAAACGCAAAGGGGTCTTGGTGGATCACACCCCCCAAACCGCTCGGTATCAACTCCCCAATACCACCCGTTCATTGCCCTTGTTGGGCAGTATTGCCGCCGGATCGCCCAATGGGTCATGCGAACAAAGCGATGCTTACTTTGAATTTTCTCCTGACTTCTTTGGACCCCACGATGCCTTGTTTGCACTGATGGTGAAAGGCGATAGCATGAGCGGCGATGGTATCTGTGACGGTGATACCGCCATTATCCGTCGACGGGCCACCATGGATGATCCCAATGCCATTTGGGCCATTCGAATTGATGCCGATGAATTCACGCTCAAGCGAATTCGGATGACCCCTCCTACCATTGCCCTGTGTCCATCCAATCCCACCCTACGCGAGTGGTCAGTCAGTGAAGATCGGATTGAAATTATAGGTAAGCTAATTGGCTTGGTTAGGAGGTTGGTATAACCATGATGAGCATCAACAGCATCTCATTGTCAGAATGGGTCGCCTCGCATTTGGCCATGCTATCCCCTTGCCTGCCCACTCATTCCACCACCCCTTACATTCCATCGCTTAACCCCATTGTATCCGCCCAGTTGGGTGGGGGGTTACCCAAAGGATGGATATCAGAATTTGGGATTCCATTAAGCGGAACCGGACGGTCCGTCGTCGCCGATTTTTTGGGCTATGCCACCCGACACCATATGCTGTGCCTATGGATCAATGGCCACCCCAACTTGGCCATTCACCCCCCTGCTTGGGTGGCACGTGGCATTCACCCCGAACGATGGGTGGTGGCCAACGCCAACACCCCCATTCGGGCCTTAAAAACAGCCCTCATGAAACGACTGTTTCAATTGGTGGTATTGGATATGCCGGATCATACACTGGGAATCGAAGACATCGCTTTTTTAGGGATGCAAGCCCGGTTAAATCGATACGCTGTGGTAATGATTAGACCCCATTTGCTAAACCCAAAATCAGGCAACCCATGGGCCAAGTTGAGGGTCAATATTCATGGGTCAGACGATCGGTTGCTCATTCATCCCATCAAAACACCGCCTACCTTACGCTGGTCCTCATAAAGAACCGCCCATTCTCAACCAACATGCAAGGTCATCTTATCTAAGCGTCACCAAGGCCTTCATCACCCCACGATGGGATGGCAGTATATTGGGTTTTTTCAATTTGAACCGACGACTCAACTATGACATAAACACAAGCGGCATCTATATATGATATGCCACTTTATTCCGAACCACCAACCAAACCAAGGAGGGGTCCACATGGTAGTCGGTGACACGCAGCCCCCCCATCCCCTAACAGAAGGGGCGGCCATCTCTTCTCCTTACAACAAGCTGGCAATGGCATACCCGTGGATTGCACCCACCCAACGCCTAAGTAGCCCCGTAACACCTTATCCTTACCTTGTGATGCCCATCACACCCCTCTATCCGTCATTACCCGTTATGATCAGCCAGCTGTTGCAAGATACCAATCAACCCATCATGGGATTGGTGTCACCCGATATCAGGATGGCGGAACTGTGGATGGATTGTATGCGTGCCGGCTTATCCGGATTCATTGACCACGATGGGCATATCATTGCACAGCACCCTCAATATACCCTGACCAATCGTCATGTGGCCCACCATCTCGCAAGCCTGCACAGCAATGGACTCGCCCATCAAGAAAGACATCAACTGTGCCAAGATCACCTACCCCACCTCACCCCCGATTCCGATACCATCCCAGCTCGCCAATGGGTGGCAAAATTGCCCATTCGAGTGGTGATGATTTGCGAATACCCCCCCATTGCATCCGTACCACACCCGTCACTCAATATTACCTATTTTGCCCATTCGACACTGGGTGCCGCCATGGATCAACTGTTTAATGAGCCCGTTGATGTGGTGATGCTCCCCTCCTGCACCGATCATTTTTGGGCCCATCATACCGCCCATCTGGTTCATGATTTTTTTCCCAACACCGAGTTGATATTGGTCGACCAACAACCCGATCCGGAGTTACTTCTTACGTTTTTATGCAACGGCGGACGAGGCCATGTAGCCGGTTGGCATGATACCCAGTACATCGAAAAATGGCTGACCCAATACGCCTATTTCCAGTGGGCCCTTCACTGCATTCGAACCCATTTACCTTGAGGTGCGGCGTCCTGATAATAAAAGGATGAAATAAAGGCCCGTCATCGTGATTGACTAGTGGTCATACAGGCATAAAATCAGATAGAATAACCCCCACGTTTTCGATTCAGGAGTTTGCAAAAAATGGTTGGTGGAAAATACATGGTTGGGGATCAACAAACATGATGAGCATACCGGTTGCGATGCTGGTCGCACCTCATCGAGAATCTCGGGCCACCCTGCGAACAGCACTTCACCCACATTTTGAGATCATGGAATTTGAACATGGGGATGACATGATTGAAATGTTGAACCGGATTATTCAACGCGTCCGCATGGTCATCATTGATACCGTCGACCCAACCCATCCCAACAGTGTGTCTAAAATTACCCAGTGGGTGGACAACATCATGACCCAAAGCACACTCCCCGATGTGTTCTTGGTCTGTCAGGCCACCGACCATGACCTTATCCAACACGGGTATCACGCTGGGGCAAGAGGTTGCATGATACATCCCCTCTCTGATGAGTTGCTCACCACCGTTACCACCCACTGTCTGACTGATACCAACAGTGAAAAAAAACTATGCCAAGCCCTAATTCATACCACCCCCACCCTACCCGATGGCTACCATGGATTGGTCGAAACACTCCAACAATACCCCCATCCCGATCAGCCCATCGATGAATGGACCATTCCGTTTTTTCAGCCTGTCACCGGCCATATTGTCATCGCCATCGCCCCCCATCATGTTATTCACTACACCCCGATGATGGATACACTGACCGAAAAGGGACATGCCCTGACCCTATGCCACACCATCGAAGCAGTGGCCACCACCCCGACCATTCTCGCTTCATCGACCCACACCATGACCAAAATCGATATTGTATTGGTCGACATCGCATTATTAGAGCAGCCCCTGGCCACTTATGAACCCATCATACCAAACGCCCAGTGGGCCTTATTAGCCCAACCCGGACAGGTGTATGACATTCCTCAAAAAATGGGTTGGGAAACGGGAAGTTGCATGACCCATCCGAGCCCCACATCTTACCTTCATGACATGCTTCACAGCCTATTTAAACGTCGTGCCATGGCCACCTTGTTATCCACACCCTATCGCCCCATGACCATTCAGCATGTGTTGCCACTGTCATTACGCATTCCGTTCTTTCAACGGCTGATTGATAACACCTCTCGAGTCAATCGACCCATTTATTTTCGTGACGTGGTCGCCTTGTTACCTGAATTGGCCGCCAGTCATCACGCCGAGGATGACATCGTGGATACGGCTGATTTGAGTGACGGGGCATTGGTCTATACCTACGAATTACAATCACGCCTCCTTCGTAAGGAAGCAGACTCATCACCTTCAACTTAAAGGAGATAGGAACATGGCCACTCGGTACCGATGGATTATCTTACTATTGGTGTGCATGCAGGGGGGAATGGGTGCCACCGATCGCACCATCGAAACCCTCAAAGAAACGGGTCGTGCCTTTAATCGGGTCGCACACGCCGCCTTACCCGCAGTGGTCAGCATCAGCACCAGTCAAGACCACGCTCCCCCACGGGGGATATGGGGAGACTTGGCTGACGACTTATTGTTAAAGCGGTTTTTTTTACCCACTGACTCCCGCAATCCCGAGCCCCAACCAGCCCGCGGATTGGGATCAGGGGTCATTGTGTCCGCCGAAGGACATCTGATTACCAACTACCATGTCATCAAAGGGGCCGACGATATCAATGTAACCTTGCATGATCAACGCACGGTGACCGCGACACTGCTTGGATCCGATCCCAAAACGGACTTGGCCATCCTCAAGATTGACGCCCCTCGATTGGTTCCCATTGCCTGGGGCAATTCAGATGACATCGAAGTGGGTGATTGGGCCATTGCCATTGGTAGTCCGTTTGGATTATCAGGGTCCATGACCGTGGGGATTATTTCAGCCAAAGGACGATCCGATACCGATATCGCCGATTACACTGATTTTATCCAAACCGATGCCGCCATTAACCGAGGTAATTCAGGGGGGGCTTTGTTGTCCATTGACGGGAACTTGATTGGCATTAATACCGCCATTTTCTCCGCCAGTGGGGGCGGTAGCAACGGTATTGGGTTTGCCATTCCCTCTAACGTGGCAAAAAAAATTCTGACCGATATTCGTACCAAAGGTAGCGTGTCAAGGGGATGGTTGGGGGTGGTCATCCAACCCATGACCCCCGGTTTACAAGAAGAATTAAAGTGGCCCCATGACAAAGGGGCATTGGTAGGCGATGTGGTACCCAATAGCCCAGCGGATCGGGCCGGCATCAAACGACGGGATATTATCTTGTCACTCAATGGGCAACCCATTCGTGAACACACCGATATCAAATGGCGATTGGGACAATTATCAGCCGGCGACCCGTGCACCATCGACCTATGGCGACAAGGCAAGACACAGACGGTGACCGTGACCATTGGGGAGCCACCCCATGATCTTAGTAAAGGATCTTATGACCGGTTGGGATTGATAGTGGATGACATCACGCCGGCTCTTCGGTCCACGCATCGAATCAAACGAGACCGTGGGGTGGTCATTAGCAGGATACAACCCAACGGCATAGCCAGCCATGCGGGTTTAAAAGTTGGCTCGGTCGTAGTCGAAGTCAACCGCCGCCCCATTCACAACCTGGCAGAGTATGACGACGCACTGCAAAGCCTCGGCCACGCCTCGCGTGTCATGATCGCCGTGGCATCCGGGTTGTACGCCGAACTGTATGTATTGCCCTTGAAATGAGACCCCCTCACAGTGTCTCCCCATGAGTCACGCAACGTCATCACACACAATGGGTGGTGAGACCCCCCGTCATCTGCTATAACAACCCTCACCCCCATTCTTAACAATCAATGGGAACACTGCAACAGGAGGTGTAGGGATGGTATTAACTCCCCACGAATTACAACACATTGCACAATTGGCCCATTTGTCTTTGTCCCCCGATGAGATCAACACGTATTTGCCTCAAATTGAGTCCATTTTGTCTCATATGAACGATTTACAACAGGTCGACGTGCCATCCCAAGGGGCCAGTGACGGGCTACCATCGGCCATCCTTCGGGACGACGAACCCTTGGCCCATCCCGACTTTTCGCCCCAATCGCAAGCACCACAGTGGGAGGGGGGCTTTGTGGTGCCCCGGCTATCATGAGTCGCATTCAGGCATTGGCCGATGCGTACCGACAAGGCCACCGTCTTGTGAGCGACGAAGTATCGGCAAGACTATCCACCATTCAAACCCAAGATCCCACCATCAAGGCCTTCTTATCGGTTCAATCAGACCTGGCCATGGCCCAGGCAAATGACTTGGATCATCGTTTCCAAAAAGGCGACCCCATGCCATTGTTGGCTGGCATCCCAATCGGAATAAAAGACAACATCCATATCAACGGTCGTCCCACCACGTGTGCGTCTAAAATGCTGGCCACCTATACCGCCCCCTACGATGCATCGGTCAGTCGGCACCTTCTGTCACAAGACGCCATCTTAATAGGCAAAACCAACATGGATGAGTTTGCCATGGGGTCTTCAACGGAACACTCTGCCTTTCAAACCACCCGCAATCCACGGGACGTGACACGGGTCCCAGGGGGCTCTAGCGGAGGATCGGCCGCAGCAGTGGCCGCCGATATGGTGGTCGCCGCATTGGGATCCGATACGGGAGGATCCATACGGCAACCCGCCGCCTTTTGCGGGATAGTGGGCCTTAAACCAACGTATGGACGGGTGTCTCGGTATGGGTTGGTGGCTTTTGCCTCGTCGTTGGATCAAATTGGACCCTTAACCCACACCGTGGAAGATGCCGCCATCCTATTAGACGCCATCTCAGGGTTTGACCCTTTGGATAGTACCGCCAGTACGCATCCTCCCACCACCTGTTACCACCATTTACGACCCGACATCCAAGGCATGAGCATTGGGGTACCCCATGAATTATTGGGAGAGGCGATTGATCCCGCTGTCAAAGCATCGGTCATCACCGCATTGGATCAGCTTGCGGCCCATGGGGCCCGATGGGAATCGTTTTCGATGCCGGTACTGAATGCCGCCGTCTCAACATATTACATTATTGCACCAGCCGAAGCCTCATCCAATTTGGCCCGATTTGATGGGGTACGATATGGGTACCGACATCCCAACGGTCGTACCGTTAAAGACATGATCACGAATTCACGGGGTCATGGATTGGGGGATGAAGTCAAACGTCGCATCATCATCGGTACCTATGTATTAAGTTCAGGCTATTATGATGCGTATTACAATCAAGCCCAACAAGTGCGACGAGCCATTACCCAAAGTTTTCACACCGCCTTTCAACGCTATGATCTCATTGTTACCCCCACGGCACCCAGCACCGCCTTTGAATTAGGGGCCCACCATCGCGACCCATTGGGTATGTATCTGGCCGATATTGCCACCATCCCCGTCAACATGGCCGGGCTTCCCGCTATCTCCATCCCATGTAACCCCGACCCATCGGGGTTACCGATTGGGTTGCAACTGATCGCCCCCGCATTTGAAGAACAGCGGTTGTTAAATGCCGCCTTGTTACACCAAACCCTATCCATGGCCACCCATACCCCAAAGGAGACACTGTAAATGGTTAGCCCTGTCATTGGCATTGAAATTCATGCCCAGCTTAAAACCATCACCAAACTGTTCTGCGGTTGTCTGACTCAGTTTGGAGACCCCCCCAATACGCACGTATGCCCTGTGTGCACGGGTGCCCCAGGGGCTTTACCGGTGTTGAACAAACAAGCCGTGGTATACGCCATCATGGCCGGATTGGCCTTAAATGGTCGCATTCAGCCTGTATCGGTATTTGCCAGAAAAAACTATTTTTACCCCGATCTGCCCAAAGGGTATCAAATCAGCCAATATGACCGTCCGATTGTATTGGGCGGATGGATCGACATTCCGGTACAAGACGGTGTCAAACGGATTGGGATTACCCGTATTCACATTGAAGAAGATGCCGGAAAACTGTTGCACCAAGGATCGGATACCATTGCCGGCTCATCGCATTCCATTGTGGATTTAAATCGGGCCTCCACCCCGTTAATTGAAATTGTCACCGAACCAGACATCCGAAGTGCCACGGAAGCCCGTTGGGTGGTGGAGCGAATCCGAGAAACCTTGGTGCATTTGGGTATTTGCGACGGCAATATGGAAGAAGGCAGTTTAAGAGCCGACATCAATGTGTCCATTCGTGACAGCGACACGTCACCCTTCGGTACCCGGTGTGAAATTAAGAATGTGAACTCCTTTCGAAGTATTGAGCGGGCCATCCAAATTGAAATAAGCCGACAAGAAGCCCTGTTAGCAAAAGGAGAGGCCATCATTCAACAAACCCGACACTATGATGAAGCCTCGCAAACCACCCGAGCCCTCAGGGATAAAGAAGAGTCACACGATTACCGCTATTTTCCCGACCCCGACTTATGCCCGTTGGTCCTCGACTCACACTGGATCGATACCATTAAAACAGGCTTGCCCGAACAAGCACCCCATCGACGAGACCGATACAAACAAGCCGGACTCAGTGACTTTGAAATCGATGTGTTGCTTGCCGACCCCACAGCCTGCCACTATTTGGATGCCGTCGCCGAAACGGGAATCCCCCATCCGATTGCCGCCAAATGGATTGTAGGGGATTTAAATGCCCAACTCAAAAACAGTGGGCACACGTTTGCCAGCAGTCCGGTAACACGTGAATCCCCCCAGCAACTGATTGCCAAAACCGGACAAACCCAGGTCTCCGATGAAGCCACTCTCGCCTCCTTGGTTCACCGCATTTGTGGGCAACATCCCGACGTGGTAGCCAAAGTCAAAGCGGGTAAAAATGGTGCCATTCAATTTTTGATGGGACAAATCATGAAAGAAACCAAAGGCCGAGCCAACCCTGATATGGTAAAAGGGTTATTAGACGCCCATCTCCATCAATCCTAAACCCATCCAAATTCCAACAAAGAGGGCATCTCGATTGAGGTGACCCCCTTCCGCATCGGTTGTATCCTACGCCTCAACATCACCAAGCTGACCACTCGAACGCCCGACTTATAAATCCAAAAAAATCGATACATGTTATCTTCCCCACCTGTCGACTATAGTTAATGATTTGGTTGACCTAATCCTCCATGGATAGTGTGGGCCAAAGGGTGAGTCGGTTGGGCGTTCAAGCGTGGCATTAGCCACCTAAAACAAAGGAGTGATCAGTATGGCTGACTTAGATCAAGTAGGGCAAAGACAAGCCGCAGTGTCAGAGGCTGCAACGACGTATGTAAGTAAGATGGAAAGCATTCGTGACACAGTAGGCTCCACTGCCACCACCAGCATGGGAGACATGGTGAGTGCCACCATTGATATTCAACAGAATGAAATGGGTTTTCAGGTCAAAAGTTCCCTACCTCAAGGGGTACAAAAGCAAGTGAATGCAGCCGGGAAAGAATTATCCCAAGCAGCAAAGCAGTAGGTGTGTAAGGCCATGACACCAGACCTTCTAATAGGTTGGTGTCATGGCAGTGGTGGGGTATCAGGAGTATGGGATGACAGATGTGTATCGGCCCTCTTTATTAACCGAAAATGGGGTGTTGGCTCAAGTCACCACTTCCAAAGCCCGGTTATCTCCCGAAGCCTTTAAATACCACGTCTTTCATGCCTTTAACACCGAATATGAAGCCATCTTGTCCGCAGTCAACCAAGGCCAATCCATTCAGATGGGTCGGAACGTATCAGATATGAACAGTACAGGTGGCATGATGGCGTTGAACATGTACCTACAATCATTACGCATGGCCAAACAAGTACTAGATGGCATGAGTGACGCCATTTTAGATGTCCAAAAAAAGATTATGTCCGGCATGTCCGGTATGTAACCCAAGAAAGCAGGCAACGTCATGGCAAGCATCGCCGCAACCGGCAATTTACCTTCGGAACTCACATGGGGACTTCAAGAACTGGTCAATCAAACCAAAGTACCTGACATTTATGACTTCGCCTATGGGGAATACCGCTCTTTTTCGACTTATGTCGATCAGATGAGCACCATTCAAAATCAAATTGCCTCCACAGGAAAAGTCAGATTGAACGATGGGGTACAAGCCGATATTAATCATTTGGGTGGCATGTATGCCATTCAGCTGTACATTGAGTCGCTCACCATGAACAAAGATACCATGTCCGGCTTGTCCAAATTGGGACTCGCCAATGAAAAACGACTGTGGCAATTGCAATAGCATAAGGATGTAAGACCATGATGGACAATACCATTGATCCATTGGCCCTGATGGGAAAAATCAAACCCAATCTTTTTCCGATGCAGGTGCCCTTGGTCTCGTCTAAATCAATTGAGTTAGAGTCCTATGGCCTCACAACAGGGGATCATCCACCCAGTTTTTCGGATGCCATGGCCCAAGCAAGCCAGCACGTTTCACGTGCAACCCCATCCAATCCCGCCCCCATGGACACCCCGTCCTCAACGGCCGCCGCCCAACAAATTGGGGCCATTCGCTCCGTGAGTAAAATCTATGAAGGGTTGGCCTTTATACCCCAAGATATTTTGGCCCGGGTCGATCAATTAAAAGAAAAATCCAATTTCGAAAAAACATCCGATCCTCAGTATGTGTACTTACCTGATTTGATTCCCAAAAACCCCTCCCGATTGGAAGACACATCGATAGAATCGCAAGTCTATGACAAAGCCTTTTTAAAATGGGCCGAAGAAAACCCAGGGGAACGTGCCACCTCGCCGCATAATCTAAACATGCTACATGGGATGGACACCAACCCGTTTAAAGAAGGGGATACCGGCAATTTCACCTTGTTTCAGTCCAGCCCCTATTTCCGGGCCCTGCATACTCAATCGATGACACCGCGCAACATTATTCAAAAACTGGATCCAGCCTTTTGGAGCAGTATCAATCAAACCATCGAGGATATCGCCCATACTGATTACACAACGCTCTCGCCCACTGAATTAAGAAAATTGAAAAACCCCTATGGCAACACCCGTCCGGGATTGAGTATTCAAAACGTCACGGACCCCTTTACAGACAGTGGCACCGATTCGTTTGATATTCGGGCCAATTTTAATGGGGTGTTAGAATCCAATATTTGGAAAACATGGCAATCCAAAGATTCATTTCGGTTTTTAAATCGCTTATGGGAAGCCAGTACCCGGGTGGACGATGTCTTGCGTGAATTATTTGGCAAAGCCAGCAACATGCCCAGTGCCACCTTTGAAGCCTCCCTGAGGGGTAAAACCGATCAGGCATCGATTAAGGCATTACAAACAGCCAAGGCGTCCGTCTCTGCACGATTAACGCAATGGTGGGACACCATTGGAACCCATTTGGATGAGGCCACGTTATTGCCCTTCGGGTTGCTATCATCCTTGGCCCCATTAATGGCCGCCACCAAGGATTTGGGTAATTGGTCCGATCGGCAACCCACCGCCCCAATGGGAGATAGCTTGGGGTTTCAGAGCAAAATGATTACAGACTACCTCTCACAAATTCAAACCGAGTATTTACAAGGCAAATTTAAGGTGCGCGATGGATTGGGTACCAAAGACTTTCCCTTGGGATCCGATACCACCATCCGAGAGGTGATCGACCAACTCACCAAAGATGGGGTCTTGGACCCCCAGGGACGCATCCTCTACAAAGGGGATGTGGACGCCATCCCGTTACACAACATCCTGCCATCCGAAACCGACCGCGAACAGGTAAGAAATGTGCTGCGTGAGCGGATGATCGGACAATTTAGTTTGGAAGTACAGG
>RGUG01000041.1 GCA_010027915.1 bacterium
GTGCAAGGTGTCACCGATGTCACCCGATTGGTTTATTCGGGTTTGAGTATGATCAGCAATGTGGAACCGGTGCTCTCGCTGACCTTGTCCATGACCATCGTGGGGGGAATTGCCGCGGGTCTCTCGTTGTTATCATCGGCCTTTTCGTTGGTTAAATACCGGGAAGACATTGTGGTCAAAATTCCTAAAGAAGAAACAAAACTTAACAGTATACTCAATGAATTAAATAAACCTGACCTATCTGAGGATCGTATAACAGCATTGGAAAAAGAGTATTTTAAGATAACGCATGATGATAACCCAACGGAATACCACCAGGTACCGTTAGAGAAACAAACTCAATATCGCAACGCATTGATCCAGGCATCAGGTAGAGCCGTCAACGAAGCAAAAGAACGGCGTGTTGTGGCGTTAAGAACGTATCTCACCATTCTATTCCGTGCCCAACAAAAAGAGCGTGAGGGACAATGGTGGGGCATTGCGTTTAGAACGGCACTCATGGGAGCCAATATCAGTCAACTCACATTATTAAGTGTCGGTATCGTCGGATTTGCCGCATTGGCCAGTAACCCAGTGGGATGGGGCATCGCAGGGGCCCTAATGGTGGGCTTTTTGAGCCTATCCGTCATTTGCTTGCTTCAAAGCACCCGTCTACGACTAGACTATCGTGAGGTGATAAAACCCGCCACTCACGGGTTAACCCCATTGTTTGAAGACATGAACGATCAATGGCGTTTAAACCCTCGATTTCAATCCTTGTTGATCCCAGTCCCAACTGAGCCAACCAAGATGACGGGTGTCACGAACGGAACCACCCCAATAACGGTCCCAGACAACGCTATCCCAGACACTATGTTAGTAGGTTGTGCTTAAGCTTGCCCATGTGCAGTATGGGCCAAACGGTCAGGGTTGATGGACCCATCCATCGGGGGTATGGGTATAGGTGCCACTGGTCAAGATGCCCCCTTCAAATGGCACCACGTCAGAAGAAGGGTTATGAATCGTCACCGACCCCTGCACCGCCCAAGGGTGATGAAAAGACACCGGCCCATTCACCTGCAACGATTGGGCCGCTGACAAATCAGGTAAGCACGGCATGAACGTGGACAAGGCATCCATTTGATTGTAATCCGATGACAAGGACACCATCGGCAAGTCCTGCCAAGACACCGTGCCATCGGCTTGTTTGGTCACACAGTTGGATCGCAACACCACCAAGTCCGCGGTTGTTTTCACCGGCAAAAACCGATGACGACCCACCGATACCAATCCGGTACGATTCAATGCGGCAATGGCAGACCCCATGGCCGTTTCAAGCTGAATCACTGCCTGACCATGCACCGTTTTGGGGTTCACCAACAACGGCAAGGTCAGTGGCGCTTGCCGGATATAGGTGGCCAGTGCCCTCAAATCAACCCATATGGAATTGGTATTAAACCACGGGTAGGCGTCATGGCGATCCAAGAGGTGCCATTGAGCTGGGGGTACTTGCGATCGCTCCAACAACGAAAGGCGACCATTGATCATGGCCACACTGCCCCCTTTGCGATCTTGGGGACATTTGGGGGTCACTTCCATCATCATGTCCCATTGGGAGTCGATCATATACCCCAATAATGCCGGGTCAATGGTCGCCGCCACATTGTCAATGTTGGAGACAAATGCATACCGAAACCCATCCCTCACCCAACGATCCAATTGGCCCGACGCATACAAGGAGTGAAATAAATCACCGTGCCCCGGCGGATTCCACTCCGCTGACGGATCGGCAGGGTACTCAAACGGTTCGCCTGAATCGGCCCGCAACCGGGGCACCTGATGTTGCATCAACGACACCACGTGGGGCAAGGTCACCGCCGCCATCGTATCCCGCATGGTATAAAAACTATTGAGCAACACCATGGGCAAGGGGGCACCGGTGGCCAAACGCCACGCCTGCAATTGGGCCATTACCCATCGTGGTCCCCAATCCCCCATTCAGTTTGATGCATACCAATTGGGATAAGGCCCATTCACCAATCCGATGATAGCGGGGGTCTAATCCGGCTAAATCACGACACGCCGACAACGAAATAGGCTGAGTGTCTAACAAGTCAATCAGGCCTCGATCCCCCTTTAAATAACGGGCCAATGCCACGGCCATATCCCGTACCCCCCACTCTGACACCCCATGCTGACGGGCTTTGTCAATGTGGCGAATCATCAACGCCCGTTGAGAATCAGACAAGGCTTGCCAATAAATGGTCAGGTCCTCGCGCAAAAGGGGATGCTCAAACGTGGGCATGGGATAATGAGTGATCATCATGCCGGTATCATACCCATTGCCGTGTCATTTGATAAGGAACATCACACATGCCACCACGAGGTTTTACCTCCCCCCGTCACAAACCATGGCATATGAATGGCAACACAACGTGGCAAGATAGCCAACGCCCCCATGTCACCCAAGATGGTAGTGGACACCACAACCCAATCAAAAAAACGGTTCACTACAAGCGGCTCACCAAGAAAATAAGGAAGGGTCCCCCATGAGCATATCCCCGAACAAAAGTAGTGAAGCATACCCCCCCTAGACCCATTACCCCCTTCGGTGAATCCCCCCCTTTTAACCCCCTACCACTCTAAGGTACCCGTTTGATACTCTTTGACTCGGCCTTCAAAGAAATTAACCTCAATCATGTTGCCTTGGGTTAATTCATCAATCCAGGGGAAGGGGTTTTGACTGTTCCATTGCTTGGGCAACCCAATGGCCTGTAACCGCATATCCCCAACAAATTGCAAATAAGTCTTTAAATGCTCGGGGGTCAAACCCAAAATACCCTCTTGAATACAGTTTTCACCCCATCGATACTCCATGTCTACCGCATCCACAATATTCTGGCGAATTTGATTCTGAAAAGCGGGCGTCCATAATTCGGGTTGTTCTTCTTTGATCGTGTTGGTGATATGAATAAACAACTTCAAATGCATGTCTTCATCACGGTTGATAAATTGAATCATTTCCGCACTGCCCGGCATTTTGTTGTTGCGTCGCAACACATAAAAAATTAAAAACGCACTATAAAAATAAATGCCCTCAATAATAATATTGCCCACACATGCCTCTAAAAACATTTGGTCCGATTCAAAGGTGCCCGTCTTAAAATCAGGGTGTGCAATTTTACTGACCGCCCGTAATACCACCCGGTTTTTATCATACAAATCTTTGTCCGTACGATACATCCCATAAATGGTCTCCGGGTCCAACGCCAACGCCTCCACCAAGGTGGCATAACTCACCACGTGAAGCGCCTCTTCAAAGGTTTGGCGGGTAATGGCCAAAATGGTCTCTGGACTGGTAATGTGCCGAATAATATTACACGCCAAATTATTGGTCTGTAACCCATCCAAATTGGATACAAAGGCCAAGCTCCGCTCATAAACCCGTCGCTCTTTTTCGGTTAACACATTGTCCGCATTCCATTGGTTGACATCCAGTTGCATGGGTACTTCTTGGGGGACCCAGGTATTACGAATCATCGTTTCAAACATTTGATAAGCCCAAGGATGCTTCAAGGGACTAATCTGCATCAGCCCATCATCATACCCATTAATCACCTTCCGCTGGTTAATAATCTCTGCATTTTTCATTTCATTCGACTGAAAATCACCTTGAAACAAGTCATTTAACGCCATCTGTTTACTCCTTTATTGACACGCTTCGCAGTCCACATCATGCACCACCGCCACCGGGGTTCCTGATGGTACCACACGAACAGGGCTTACCGTACCCACTGATTCAGAAGTGGTCGGGGCCACCGCCATGTCAACCCCCGCTGTGGCCTTGGTCACCTGTGAGGCACCCAAGGTGCGCAAATAATACGTGGTCTTTAATCCCATGGACCACGCCCGCATGTAATTGTCTGACAAGGCCCGTCCACTGGTCGTGGACATAAACACATTGGTCGACGCCGATTGGTCAATCCACTTGCTTCGTCGGGCTGCCGCATCAATAATCCAATGAGAGGCAATTTCAAACGTCTCTTTGTACTTGTCACGAATGGATTGCGGGATCTCCAAAATATCACGCACCGACCCATTGTGTAGCTTGATTTTTTCAAGCATCCCAGCGTTCCACAATCCCAAGGCCGATAAATCATCCATTAAGTACCGATTGATCACAATAAAATTACCCGACAGGTTTTCTTTCATGTAAATGTTTTTATACGCCGGCTCCGTACACGGATAAACACCCGCAATGTTGGCAATGGTAGCGGTAGGGGCAATCGCCATGGTGTTGGAATTGCGCATGCCTTGTGAAATCACCCTGCTTTTAAGGGCATCCCAATCCAACCGACTCTGTCGGTCCACGTCAACCGGAACCCCACGCTCAGAGGCCAACAAATCCAAGGTGTCAAACGGAAAAATCCCTTGTGACCATTTGGAACCAGCAAACGTCTCATACGACCCGCGCTCAACCGCCAATTCGCTGCTGGCTTCAATGGCATAATACGCCACCATTTCCATGGCGGTATCTGCAAAGACCAACGCCGCCTCCGAATCAAACGCAATATTTAATTGGTACAACGCATCTTGATAACCCATCATCCCCAAGCCCACCGCCCGGTGCTTCATGTTGGCGGCCTTGGCCTCAACCGTGGGGTAAAAGTTGTTGTCAATGACATTGTCTAACATGCGAATCCCCAAGCGAATCGTGCGTTGCATTTTGTCCGCATCCAATTGCCCCTCGGTAATCATATTGGCCAAATTGAGACTGGCCAAATTACAGACCGCCGTCTCAGCATCGGAGGTGTTTAAGGTAATTTCGGTACACAAGTTAGAGGAGTGAATCACCCCCACATGGGATTGGGGGTTTCGTACATTCGCTGCATCTTTAAAGGTAATCCACGGGTGACCCGTTTCATACAACATGGTCAACATCTTGCGCCACAACTCACTGGCCTTTATCACCTTCGATCGAATCGAGGGGTCCGCCTCATACGCCTGGTACCGACGCTCGAACGCTTGACCATACAAATCATGCAAATCAGGGACATCAGCCGGGCAAAACAACGTCCAATCCCCATCTGCCTGCACCCGCTTCATAAACAAATCAGGAATCCATGCCGCCGTGTTAATGTCATGGGCCCGACGACGCTCGTCCCCCGTGTTTTTCTTGAGTTCAATAAACTGCTCCACATCCATGTGCCATAATTCCAAATACGCACACATGGCCCCTTTGCGTTTGCCACCCTGATTCACGGCCAGGGCCACGTCATTAAAAATTTTAATGAAGGGAATAATACCCTGAGACGACCCATTGGTGCCTTTGATTTTAGAGCCCGTGGCACGCACCCGGGACCAATCGGTGCCAATGCCCCCGGCCCATTTGCTCAAATGGGCATTATCGGCATAAATCTTAAAAATCCCCCCCAAATCATCGGCCACCGTATTTAAATAACAAGAACTCATCTGACTATGACACGTCCCCGCATTAAACAGGGTCGGGGTCGATGAGATCAAATCCATTCGGGACAACACCTCATAAAACGCCACCGCTTTTTCTTCGCGATGGGTCTCTTTTAATGCCAAGCCCATCGCCACCCGCATCCAAAACCACTGGGGCAATTCAAACACCTGACGGTCCATCGAACGATCTTGCAACAAATACCGATCCAATAAAATTTGTATCCCCTGATACATAAACAATCGATCACGAGACGGCATCAAGGCCGCCGCCACCCGCTGACAATCAAAAGAAGCCAATTCAGGGTGCAACAATTCCAGTTCAATCCCCCGATGAATATAGGCTTGAAAATGATCCCGATACGCCCCCTCAAACCCATCCGTATTCATGTCCGCCCCGATCACCCGCCGGGCCACCCCATCAATCGCAATACGGGATGCCAAATACCCATACTCATAATGGCGTTCAATGCGTTCACGTGCCGCACCCAATACCAGCAATTCAATTTCGCGCTCTGGAATGCGATCATACACCTGAGATGACACCGACTCGACCATCTCCTGTACCGACACCTTGGATAAATCATTTGCCAACCGATTCAAGCGAGACTGGATGGCATCGGGCTCAAAAATTCCCACCGTTTGGTCAGACAAGAGCACCGTCAACTGATGGGCTTTGATCTTGGATTGCACCACTTGAAGGCGCTGCTGCTTGTGTTGTTCTCGGTACAAAATATACTTTTTGGCAATTTTGTGAAACCCACGCACCATCAACACTTCTTCCACCACATCCTGAACAAATTCGACGGTGGTTTCAGGCCCTTCGATGCGTGACCGCACCATCTCGATGACTTCGGCTGCCAACTCAGCCACAACGGTCAAATCGGCCATGTTTTCGGATAAAAAAGCCTTGTAAATGGCCTGCTCAATGCGGGCCGAATCAAAAGGAACCCGCTCCCCATTACGTTTGATAATCAGTTGAATACCGTCGGACATCATACACTCCCGTTCTGGATCATGGCGTTACCCGCATTGCAATAAAACCCCAACAAAAAAAGCCCACACACGCCAATTAAACCCCGTTTTGACTTTTTTAAAGAGGGTTTGATGGTACAAGAGAAACCAAAAAGAATCAACCAATTGACAGGTAAAATAGCATCGAAATTGCCCATTGATATCCGTATGAATAAGTCGTTTTTTTATTGATTAAACAAAAAAAATGAATAAATTTACCCCCCCACGTCATCCCCCATTTTATTTGGGTAAGAACATGAGACTTTGTCTCACTTTCTTACCTGAATTTAAGGCATTGGTATCACTCAAAAAATCGATGCGAAGAGGAGGGGGTTGAGTCACCATAAGAATCAGTAAAGCCCGGTCCAATGGCATCTAACACGTGTAACACTTGCATCCCCAACACGTTAAACCCAGCCTGTTGTAGACTGGATAACAACAGCCCCCATTCAGGAAGGGGGTCAGCAGGGGCATTGAAATGAAACCGAACCACCACCTGATCTGACAAATCAGGGTCTAACACCGTGGGATACAACAATTGGCCCCGACTGGACAGGGTCACCGGTTGAACCCCCACGAGGGTCGCCTGTAAAAGGCGTTGCCACAACAGGGCAACCATCTCAACTAAAACGGACTGGTGTTGAAAATAGAGAATGTGTAACACATCAGGGGGTAATAAGGGGACCTCTGTTGAGAGGCCCTTGCCATGATGCCACCACGCCGCATAATCCATCACCGACTGGGCCAAGGCAAAACCAGACAGCCCAACCTGCCACCCCCGTGCAGCCAACACAGCCTGAAGGTCCTCAAGCCCCGTCCATTCAAGGGTCATATCCACGCCCACCACACGACGCGAAACCGCACCCGGACAATACGGCCGTTGCCGAACCCACGCCGCATGATCCAGGTGGGGTGGCACCGCCAACAACGTATGGGCCAAGTGGGTTAAGCGATGGGTTTCCCCAGCCATCAATCGACTCAATCGCTCACAAATGGCCGTTGTAAAGGCATCGGTTCCCACCACTTGCGTGGTGGTGGGATTGTTGCCCCCCCGTGCAATATCGGGCGTGTGAATCCCGTCTTCTAACACCCATGCCCATGCGGTTTGAATGTGGTTGACCACTGGCAACCATGCGGGATTGATATGCAACGCCATCAGCAAGGAAGCCTGTAACAATCCCGATGGGTTGGCCATGTCAAGCGGCCCGGGATTCAAAGCCCCTCCCGGCACCAGGTCCGGTGCCGTGCCATGAATGGCCTCAAACATGGCCGCACGGGCCCCCATATTGGCCGAACCGCCCATACCCAAGGATCCCACCAACTGGGTGGTAATGTCCGACAAAATATCCCCAAACAAATTTTCGGTTACCACCACCTCATAATGATGCGGGGCCGTGGCCACTTTGGCCATGCCATCATCAATGATTTGAGAGGTGGCGTGAATGGATGGGTAGTCTGTCGCCACCCGTTGAAACACCGCCAAAAACGTCCCCTCGGTCATCTTGAGAATATTGCCTTTGTGAAGACAACAAACCCGTGACTTGCCCATCATCACCGCATATTCAAAAGCCGCTCGAATAATGCGGTACATCCCAGAAATGCTTTTTAAGCTCATGGCCTGAACCCCGTCCATGGTAGGTCGGTGCTCAATGGCCGCATAAAGACCTTCTTCGTTTTCACGAAAAATGGTGATGTCTTGATCAGGAAATGAACTGGGAATAATGGGATGAAGGGAAACCGATCGCCGCATGTTGACATACAATCCATGCCCCTTACGACACGTCACATTAAAACTTTTTTGCCCTTGGGTTGCCACGGGGGTTTCGGTGGGCCCCTTTAACATCACCCGATGGGTTTGAAACGCCGACAGCGTGGCCTCGATCTCATCCGGAGAAGCCTGTCGACCCATCGCATGCTCATGCCACTCGATCGGTAACCGGGCCTGGTCCAACACCCGCTGAACCGCGGCCATAATCGCAGGGCCAATGCCGTCACCCGGGACCGATACAACCGGTACTCGGTTCATGGGTGACATGTCCTCAACCCCTTAGCATTCGTGACCCATGCCCCCATGAATCCCCCTCGATACCACGCAACCATGACGACCTCCTGACTGATACATCCCGTTAGTTATTGGGAAACACATACGTTGACACAGGCAATGCCAACGGTGCAAGGTAGCCCATGATACTGCCAAGCGACGTGTCCGTCACGGGATGAGACCCAAATCCCACCACCAAATGCACCGCCACATCAGGGGCCACCGCATAATCGTGTTGGTAATCATCCGAAATCCCCGACCGGGCATACGCTGCGGTCACCTTTAATTCAGTCGTGAGATAGTGAGACGCCGACACATCAAACCGTTTTTCAATGGCCATTTGAACCCCCCACCCGGAAATA
>RGUG01000401.1 GCA_010027915.1 bacterium
ATCAAAATCATAGGTAAGTACGGGGCTAATAAACAGGCCTAACGGAGCGGTCAAACTAGAACGATTTGATAACTCCAACATATAGTTGGGTGAAGTGGTTCCCACCCCAACGTTCCCTCTCGCCGCAATACGCCCGTCCGACTGAACATTTGCCGACGGAAAATAAATATTCGGCGTTGTTCGTTCCCACTGCCACACCTCTGGAGTGTTACTAGTAGGGAGTGTTTGGCCATCGGGAAAGCTAAAGACGTTGGTATAAATTTTCCCCTCAATGTCCATAAACCACATTACATTTGACGGAGTATCGACCAAAACCGAGTTAGTCGCTCCACGCGCAGCCAAATCTGGATAACGCCCAATACCAATATTCGATGACGCGCTAATAATCATCGACGGCGAAGACAACTTTGATCGATTAAAATAAACCGCGGCTAGATCACCCGTTACACGAGACTGCATCGCCAAAACACCTAAATTAGGAGAAGCATTAACCGCAACATTCCCAGAAACAATTAACCCAACCGATCTAGACGGCGCAACCCCCACCCCAACCCCACCAGCATTCGTTACCATTAAATAGGAACGATCCCCTACCAAATTAATGACATAAGAATAATACGTATCTTCTAACATCCGACGAATAGCCGGTTCGAATAAGGCAGACGCAGCGCCCGATAAAAATTGAATTTGAACACCCGGCTTAAATTTAGAGGTAATCACCCCCGTCGGGCCGATATACCCGGCCGCAACCAAGTCAGAAAACACCTGCTTCGAAGCGGTCCAATCAATAGAATCCCAATCCTCGACATAAAAATCATCCGTATTTGTCCCAACCCCGGGAACACCCAAAATAGAAGCTGGCGTAATCCGCAATCCTGCGACGGAAAGGGCTGCCGCGCGCTGCTCACTCCCAAATTCCCGGTAAGTCAATGACGTACCGATCCCCACTCCTTTAACAGCCCGGATCAACACCTGATTTTCAGTAACCGACGAAAACAGCTGTGACGAACTACCATCCGCCCAAACCCACGCCCCGTGATGTAACGCATTTGCACCCCGACCTATTGCTAATGCAAAATCCCCTCGAGCTTTATTAAGTTGCCCCCCCATGATGGTGGCGTAGGCACCGGTTGCCTGGTTTCGATCCCCCCCCAAAACCACCGAAAAATTCCCAGCCGCTAACGGATTCAACCCCAATGCA
>RGUG01000402.1 GCA_010027915.1 bacterium
TCGATTTTATTCGATTTATATGGGACTCTGCTGGGTCATTTTACCCTGGAGGTCGCCTGTGAGCCGTCGTCATCTGATGAAGGTTGGAGATACGTTATCTGTTGTCATTTCCGATCTCGGACATAGTGGTGAGGGAGTCGCCAAACTGGATGATCTTCCAATCTTTGTACCGGGTGCATTAGTTGGGGAGTCCGTGACGGTTACAATCGATACCGCCCGGCCCACCTATTGCAAAGCAAGTGTGCAATCAGTCGACGCCCCGTCGCCTCACCGTACTGTCCCGCCGTGCCCAATTTTTGGGGAATGTGGCGGATGCCAATTGCAACATCTCGACTATCGGGCTCAGTTAGACTGGAAATGGCATCGGGTAAACCGGGCGCTTCAGTCGATTGGAAAAGTGTCAGACCCTGCCCCCAAATCGGTAATTGGGATGGATATCCCGTTTCACTACCGCAATAAGGTACTAATTCCACTCTCGACGACGATCCAGGGGCTACCCTGCGCCGGATTTTACAAACCGGGATCACATCACGTGGTTCCGATGACAACCTGCCACATCCAAGACTCCCGATTTACACAACTCATTTCAGAAACTTTAACCTACCTCCATGACACGCGAATTTCGATATACGACGAACGGACGCATTTTGGCGTTGCCCGAGCAATTCTTGCACGTGCATCTGAGACCCAGCTCGTTGTGTGTTTGGTCATCAACGGGGCCTCCCTGCCCCACCAGGATCAATTCGTTAAGGCAATCTCCTCAATTCCAGGGGTCACCGGGATTGGGATCATCATCAATCAAGACCATACCAACGTACCAATTACGGATGAGGCCCGGTGCTTATACGGAAGCCTGGATGTCACCACCCAATTCGATGCGCTGAATTTGACGGCCCCCGCTCATAATTTTTTTCAGGTTAACCCCGAACAATCGCAAATAATGATCAAAACGGTTCAATCCGCAATTGCCAATCCGGTAACAACTATCTTCGATCTATACTGCGGCGTCGGACCATTGGGACTGGCCGTCGCCTCCCGGTGCGACCGCTTATTCGGTAACGAAATATCGCCGATTGCAATCCAATACGCCCACCGTAACGCCGCGCAAAACGGGATACTCAATGCGCGGCGTTACGGTGGGCGTATTGGATTGCAATCGGCGATATTTCGTTACCGAATAAGCGGTCGCACCGGGAGGCGA
>RGUG01000403.1 GCA_010027915.1 bacterium
GCACTATTCGATGTGATCGCTATTTGCGCGCCGACGGTATCGTTCATGCAATTCAACTGTGTGATAACAGAAGCCGAAGGCATCGCCCTTTGTATGAATTCGTTGGAATAATTGACACACCCACTGGTATCCGTTGCCTTGAGCCTGTAAACCCCCGCCGAACTGATCCGCAAAACTGAATCGGTTGCACCAGGAATGTCCTGACCCCCTTCCTGCCATTGATAAGCTATTCCGGGCTGAAAACTCACCCGCAAGATTCCCGTATCTCCCGCACAGCTTTCACCATTGTGGGAGAAAAAGACAGGAACTGAGGGAACAAAGCCTGCATGGGTTGACAAGGATATTTCGCAACCTCCGTAGGTGTAGGCTTTGGCTGTATAACTACCCGCCGTGGTAGAAGAATATGGTTTCCCCGATAGGTTTTCTGGTGTCGACCTCGTAAGTCTCCCATAACTGGCCTCGGCGGCCCAGACTTGTCCATCTGCCAAAACCCGAATACCTCTTGGATTATGAATTCCGATTACGACCTCACCCTGATTCGCTCCTTTGTTCCAGCGAACTATCCGACCATTACTAATATCCGAAACATAAACACTACCCGAACCATCCACCGCCATATCCCAGGGACCGTTTAACTGATGCAATCCCGATCCACCGCCATTGCCACCGGCAACCGTAGTGGCTGCATTGACCATGGTTTCAAATTTTTGAATTCTTGCGTTATGATAATCCGCAACATACATTGACCCGCTGTGATCAATAAACAAGCCGGTGGGATGGTTCAGTTGATTCTGCGCACCACCCGCTGTTCCTGTACCGGCGACAACCATACCCTGACTGGCACCTCGGACCCAAAGCATCACACGATGATTGGAATGATCCACCACAAACAAACTATCCGAACCTTTCACCCATAACCCGTGGGGGTTATTCAGTTGGTTGAGTGCAGACCCCTGCCCATTGCCCCCGGCAACGACAATTCCCTGACTCACACCCGGAATCCATTTCACCACCCTATGATTCACCATATCGCTCACATAAATCCAACCCATTTGATCCACAAATACCGACACGGGTCTGTACATTTGATTCAAGGCAGAACCACGACCATTTCCTCCGGCAACCACCCATTCCTGGTTCGTGACAGGATTTCTTTTCAGTATTCGATCATGTTCGTGATCAGCAACATAGATCATTCCT
>RGUG01000404.1 GCA_010027915.1 bacterium
GGACAATGGGTCTATGCCACGATCCATATTGAGATTACCCAAGGGGTGGAAGTTGCCGTACCGATTGCGATCGTGCCGTTTCAAAGCACAGAAAAAAACCCATTAGCGGGCGCTTTGCATGCGCAAATTACCCAGGACTTGAATAATAGCGGTCGATTCCATCCGGTCGAAACTTCCGAACTGCCCCAAACCGATCTGCAGCGTTTAGGAGTTCTGCAGTGGAAACATCTAGGCATCCCCTATGTGCTCCTCGCGCAGGTGAAACCCGTGGGGCCGGAGCACTATGATGTTTCCGTGCAGCTATTAGATGTCTATCATCCACAGAGCGTTGGTGGTAATGATGCAGCAGATTATCGGTTATTCGATCGTGCTTTCCCGCGTGTGCGGGCCACGGATGCCCGTGGACTGGCGCATCATATCAGTGATTTGGTGTATGAAGCCGTGATGGGGATCCCCGGCTTGTTTTCTACTTCTATTGCCTATGTGCACGTGAATAAATCCGATCCGAAAAAATTGTATTATTCTCTAGAAATTTCTGACATGGATGGGGCCAACCCGCGGCCCGTGGTGCGTTCTGGAGAGCCCATCTTGTCGCCCACCTGGTCTCCAGATGGACGGTGGTTGGCCTATGTCGCTTTTCAGAAACATCGCGCAGGAATCGATCTCCTGGAGGTGGCTACCGGCCACCGACGGCGGCTGACCCATTTCCCTGGGATCAACGGGGCCCCTGCATTTTCGCCCGATGGGAAAAGTTTGGCATTGGCCTTGTCCAAAAGTGGGGCGCTGAAATTATATCTCTTCGATCTAGCGACGCAGCAGCTCACCCAGTTGACGGAGGGGTATGCGATTGACACGGAGCCGCGTTGGGCACCGGATGGTCTCTCCTTATTCTTTACCTCCAACCGTGGCGGGAAACCACAAATTTACCGCCTCTGGTTAGCGAATAAAACCATTGAGCGTGTCACCTTCGAAGGGGACTACAATGCCCGTGCCAGTATTACGTCGGATGGACAGGCCATGGTGATGATTCACCGCGGGGCAGATGGGGTATTTCGTATTGCGCGACAAGATCTCCGCACAGGTAAAGTTCGAATACTTACTGACAAGTGGTCTCGTTTGGATGAGTCGCCCACCTTGGCTCCAAATGGTGATATGATCTTATACGCAACCTATGTGGGAGATCATGGGATCTTGGCAGGG
>RGUG01000405.1 GCA_010027915.1 bacterium
CACGGCACACGCCAGTGCATTTCCCATAAACGTGGGGCCATGCATCAAGGCTTTTGACCCATCTCCCTTAAAACCCTCAAAAACCCTGGGTGTGGCAATGGTGGCCGCCAGTCCCAGATAGCCACCGGTTAATCCTTTCCCCAACACCATGATATCAGGGGTAACCCCGGCCAGCTCACAGGCAAACAAGGGGCCCACCCGACCAAAGCCGGTGGCCACTTCATCGGCAATCAGCAAGAGATCATGACGCTGACACGCTCTCGCCAATACTTGCAGGGCCTGGGGATCATACAAATAAAACCCCCCGGCACACTGACAAATGGGTTCCACTATCATGGCGGCCAAGCGACCTTCATGTTGAATCAAGCAGGCGTCGATACACTGACTGTATTGCTCAATTTCTTCGAAGGGACACCCCCAAACGGGGGGCCGTGGTAAGGCAATATGAGCGGGTAACAAGGGCGAAAACAGGTGATGCATGCCTTCCACCGGGTCGCACACGGACATGGCCCCGGTGGTATCGCCATGATAGCCACCCATCAAGTAGGCCAATTGATGGCGGTCTTTACCTTGGTTATGCCAGTATTGCACCGCCATTTTAATGGCCACTTCTACCCCGACCGATCCCGAATCAGAAAAAAACACATGCTGTAAATCACCCGGCGTAATGTGGGCCAATACATCAGCCAATTGACGGGCCGGTTCATGAACCAATCCCCCCATCATGATGTGGGAAAAAGCGGATAATTGAGTGGTGATGGCAGCGTTCAAATGGGGGTGGTTGTAGCCATGAATCACACACCACCATGACGCAATGGTATCCAGGAGAGGGGGGGCATGCTGAGGGTATAAAGTGACCCCCTCAGCCCGTTCAATCAACAGGGGTGGTGACATAGTGTCCATCTGGGTATAGGGCATCCATAGGCTTTGGGCTTGATGCCCCATCTTTTGAGGTGTAGGATTGTAAAAATTGGACATCATAAATCCCATCTTTAAAGTAGTACGATTGCCATGATGGCGTTGTTATTTTGGTATGGATTTTAGTTGTCGGCAAGGAGATTGAACAGTATGGTCACAGACGATCTGCCCAAATCATTTAGCAGGGCTTATGGATTAGACGAAATTGCCTTGGTGCCTTCTGACACCACCCTTGACCCTGATGTGGTGGATATTTCCCTTACCATTGCGGGCATTCCCATG
>RGUG01000406.1 GCA_010027915.1 bacterium
ATAGGGGAAAGGTGCAATCTGGGTTACTCCGTATGGTGCCGAACAACGGTATGAAAATCTGCCGTAACCGCTTGAGGGCTGGTTGGAGCGTTGAAAATAGCCACCACGTTGGCATGGGGGTCGATGAGTAAAAGCACATTGCTGTGATCAATCATAGGGTTCGTATTGCCGTCAGCATTCGAGAAATATAGATGCAGCTCTTTGGTGAGCGTATGCACATCCGCAGGTAATCCGGTAGCCCCGATAAAGCTGGGGTCAAATCCATGGACATAATTATCAATGTGCGGGAGATCGTCTTGTTCCGGATCTGCAGACACAAAGATGAATTGCGCGGCGCCTTGGGGGAGACTGGCATTGACCTTTGCTAATAAATGCATCATTGCAGGGCAGATATCTGGGCAGTGGGTATACCCAAAAAATAGGAAGCTCCAACGGCCACGAAAATTCTCGGGCGTCAGCGCCGCCTCGGTGGTGGTGATCAGCTGAAACTGGGGGAGGGGACGTGCCGTGATTTCCATTCCGGTCACCATCGGGGTGTGGGTGCCGCGATAGTGCCAGTAACCGCCCGTGATGACGACAATAGCGAGTATGAGCCATAGTGTGGCATATTTTTTTAGTTGCATATCTTATCCCTTTAGCCAGTGATCTAATAACAGGAAGAGAAACAATGCGAACAAATACCAGATGGAAAACCGAAACACATGCATGGCATAAGACTCTTCTGCACTATAGTAAAGTCGCAGTGTTTTGTACAAGAAAACGCCCGTCCAGAGCTGCATCGGTAGCCCATAGAGGATCCCGCTCATCCCCATGATCCAGGGGAGTGCCGTCACCGGGAACAACAGGAGCGTATAGAGCACGATCCAAAGTTTCGTGAATCGCACCCCATGGGTGACCGGCAGCATAGGAAGCCCCGCTGCGGCATAATCGCTACGGCGATATAAGGCCAATGCCCAGAAATGTGGGGGCGTCCAGGTGAAAATGATCAGCACCAGTATCCAGGCTTGCATGGGCACGTCATTGGCAATCGCTGCCCAACCCAGTGCGGGTGGCATGGCGCCCGACAAACCACCGATCACAATATTTTGTGGTGTCGCTGGTTTGAGAATGATGGTGTAGATGACCGCGTAACCGACAAAGGTAGCGAAGGTCAGCCACATCGTCAGCGGATTGACGAGGTTGTACAGCACCCACATGCC
>RGUG01000407.1 GCA_010027915.1 bacterium
AACCAGTCCATAGGCAAGTAGGTTCGGTCTGGGGTCCGCACAACCTGCTTACCTCGTAGCGCTAACAATTCAGCACGGGCAACCGTATCTAACGGCTTCACCCGCCCCTCATGCAGAACCGGAATTTGACCCAACAACGCCCACTGATATTCCCCCGATTGCCGCTGCATCAAAGGCAAAATAAGAATCGCCACCACGCCAATAAATGCTCCGAACGGAGCCAACCATCGTCGCATTACCGTGCCCTCCGTTTCCAAAATCGCCCCAAAGACCCCATAAACTGCATCATCAACCCCACCGAAATTACCGCACACGACACGTACGGAAATACCCACGCTGGATTTTCAACCACCTGTAAAACCGTCGAATTGCCATCTTGTCCAAAACTGGCTTGATAAAATGTTCGTCCCTGATAACGCAACGGGTTATTCATATAAATTGTCGTATTACGATCCACTTTATGGGCAGGGTCATGAATAACCACTTCCGACGCATATCGGCGGGGAATAGTCGTATCTGGGTAATACTCTTGGGTAAATTTCAGCAATTGCAAGTGAAAAGGCAAATAATATCGTACGGGTCTAATAATCATCGCATACGACTTGTCACCAACAACAACAGGTTGCGGAGATCCCAGCCCGTTCGACAACAGCCAAATCCCTTTGCTCCCATCTTTGGCGACAATTTCAACAATAGCCGTAACGACATTTCGATAGTCATCACGCACCACGGTCGGCATCGGAAATGCGGTAACCGCAGCTCCCAACCCCATCGTCGCATGAGGCAATTCAGATCCCACACTCGCATTCATTTCAAGCCGTGAATTGGGATACGCCGCCACAATTTTAATACGGAACGGCAAGGCCGGATGCTGAATATCACCCCCAGTCACTAAAAGTTCTTGGGGAATAGACACAATCCGATCTTGCGTCGGCGACAAATCCCGGGTGATCGCCAATTCGACTTCTTGAGCTGACTCTGAATAATTCACCGACTCGCCCGTCGCAATCGTCATTTGACTCTCAGTTGATCGGAGACTAGTCAGCCCCCCCCCTACCAACAAAATCAAGAGTCCGATGTGGGTCAATCCGATACCAATTTTCGCTCGTGTCCACTTGAATTTTGTCAGATGGGCCGCCACCAAATTAACAAACAAAACAATCCCCAATAATTTGCCACCCGGGCATAACGGAATCGCC
>RGUG01000408.1 GCA_010027915.1 bacterium
CCGGTCATCGGCAGCGACGCCTTTCAGGAATGTGACACCATTGGGATTACCCGTCCCTGCGTGAAGCACAACTTCCTCGTCAAGGACCTTTCGAAATTGGCCGAGACCATCAAGAAGGCATTCTTTATTGCGACAACAGGTCGTCCAGGCCCTGTCGTGGTCGATATCCCAAAGGACATCACCGACCCGTATATCAAGATTCCGTATGACTACCCGGAGACGGTCTCGATTCGCAGCTATAACCCACAGGTTAAAGGCCATCGCTGGCAGATCAAGAAGGCCGTCGAGTTGCTTGCGACCGCCCGTCAACCCATGATTTACACCGGCGGCGGAGTGGTGCTTGGCAATGCTTCAGATGCCCTGGTTCAGTTGACCCGTCGCCTTGGTTTTCCAATTACCAATACCCTCATGGGGTTGGGATCCTATCCATCCACGGATCGCCAGTTCGTGGGCATGCTCGGCATGCATGGGACCTATGAAGCCAATATGGCCATGCATGAGTGCGATGTGCTTTTGGCGATCGGTGCCCGATTTGATGACCGCGTTACCGGGAAACTTGCGCAGTTCTGTCCTGACGCCAAGATCATTCACATTGACGTGGATCCGGCTTCCATTTCGAAAACGGTTCGCGTGGATGTTCCCATCGTCGGCGATGTGGGACCCGTGATGTATGAAATGATCGAACTGATGGAAAGTCCGGACTTCAAGTTGAATGTTGAGGCACTCAAGGATTGGTGGGTCACGATTGAACGATGGCGTCAGGTTGAATGTTTATCTTTCGACCGCCAAAGTCCCAAAATTAAGCCGCAGTTTGTGATTGAGCAGCTTTGGGAAGTGACCAAGGGTGATGCCTTTGTAACGTCGGATGTTGGCCAGCACCAGATGTGGGCCGCCCAGTTCTATCGGTTTGATAAGCCCAGGCGCTGGATTAATTCCGGAGGGCTTGGGACCATGGGGTTTGGCCTACCAGCAGCCATCGGGGTGAAATTGGGCCACCCGGATGCCGATGTGGCTTGCGTGACCGGTGAAGCCAGTATCCAGATGTGCATACAGGAGTTGGCCACTGCCCTTCAGTATCGGACCGGTATCAAGATTATCAATTTGAACAACGGTTACATGGGGATGGTGCGGCAATGGCAGGAGTTCAGCTACGAAAGCCGCTATTCCCAGTCCTACCTCGAGACAATTCCGGACTTTGT
>RGUG01000409.1 GCA_010027915.1 bacterium
CATTGCCCCCCCGTTGCATCGGCCTTATCCCAACTCATCCCACTGATGGGCCACTCCCTTTTAACCATTCTTCCATACCATCCCGGTCTCCACATTCCCCGCATCTACCTTTCCACCCTCGCCCTCATCGTGATGCCGCCTTTCGGTGGGTGGGTCGTGATCCGTGATGATCAGGACATAGAGAGCGAAAGACCCCACAAGGGACTGGTATGATCTAATGAAGCACCCCAACGGCTGGTATCGGATGCGTCACCCATCCTCACCCAATGAATCCTGCACAATCGGTCATGTTGGGTTTTGATTCACTGTGTTACCCTACCCAATCATTGACTGGGTTTTGAGTCCCTAAAGGAGATGCCATCATGTTATTCGTGCTACCCGAACGATGGGATGTATTTTCCGGTATCCGTGACTGGATTGCAGAGGCCGCTGATCATCCCCACATTCGCTACCCCGATGCCGCTTGCCTGACCACCCTATCACCCGACGGGTTTCCTGAAGGTCGCATGGTGTTGGTGCGTGATATTACCGATACCCACTTGGTGTTTTATACCAACACGCAGTCTCACAAAGGGGCGTCTCTCCGCCATCACCCACGGGCAGGCCTGACGTTTTATTGGGATAGCCTGGGCCGACAAATACGGGTCTCTGGCACCATCTCCCTGGTATCGGATGCCATCAGCGATGCCTACTTCGCCAGCCGGCCACGAATGAGTCAATTGGGGGCATGGGCCAGCCAACAAAGTACCCCCCTTCCCTCACGTGATCACCTGATCGATGAGGTCGCTCGTTACGACCGCCTCTACCCCGCTACGGTTCCTCGACCCCCTCACTGGCAAGGATATGCCCTTACACCACTCAAGGTCGAGTTTTGGCAGGAAGGTGAATACCGACTGCATGATCGATGGGTTTACCACCCCGTCTCACCCGAGCCTGGGACCCCTTGGCAAGGACATCGTCAGTACCCGTAAGCCCGCCATACCGGCCATCAACAACATCACCCCTTCCCACCCCTTGCCTCAGTGGACTGGCACGATTCATACACCACCCCCACATGGCCGGTTGGCCTCACGTGATCACCTGATCGATGAGGTCGCTCGTTACGACCGTATCTACCCCGCTACGCTTCCTCGACCCCCTCACTGGCAAGGATATGCCCTTACACCACTCAAGGTCGAGTTTTGGCAGGAAGGTGA
>RGUG01000410.1 GCA_010027915.1 bacterium
TCTTTATCCACGCTGGTGCATGAGCGCCAATGCAGGTCTTGGCGCACCGCTATTCGTGCTGTATTTCCCGCTGCCTTTTTATGCGGCCTCCGTCTTTTACCCGCTGACCTTGATGCCCTGGGGCGTTACCGTCGAGCATGTCTATCTGATGAGCACGGCGCTGGCCACCTTCATCACCGCCTGCACCTGCTACTGGTGGCTGCGCGATATCGTCTCTCCCAAGATCGCGCTCCTTGCCTGCGCAGCCTTCCTGCTGATGCCCTATCGCAGCGAGATGCTCATGTATCGGGCAGGTTATGCCGAATCATGGTGTTTTGCCTTTCTGCCGCTGATCTTTAAATACACACGCGACATGGCGCTGGGTAAGCGCTGCGTGGTTCCGCTGACAAGCAGCATCGCCCTAGCCATGCTCAGCCATATCCCCACTACAGCCTCTGCCGTGCTGGGAGCTGGCGTCTATCTCCTTTTCATGAGTGGCCGTGCACTGCGGCCGAAGCTGCGTTTTGCCACAGCCGCTGGCTGGGCGAGCTTGCTGACCGCCTTTTATATGCTGCCTGCGACCTTCTACGCGCGCTACATGATCATCCAGAGCAAGATCACCCATGAGAAGGGTGGCGGGCGCGTCTGGACGAACGATTATCTGAGCTTCGATACGGTCATCGTCTATGGCCAGTGGCTGCTGGTGACCGTGATCATCAGCACCATCGCAGCCCTCATCGTGCTTGCGATCGTTTGCAAACGCAGGCGTATGCGTGCGCCGGAGCCTTACATACAGAAAGAGATCTATATGTGGGGCATGCTGTTCGTGCTGGCCTTTTTCCTGCTGGTGCAGATCAGCGCCCCGCTATATGGGCTGCTTGGCGGCCTGAATTCCGTTCTTTTTCCGTGGCGTATGCAGGCGCTTTTTGTTTTCAGCGGAACCTACCTGCTGGCCGTATGGATGGAATATCTCGCCTCCGATAAACAGCGCAAGACCGGCAAGGCGGATTATTGCATGCTGATGGCGCTGCTTTTCCTCGTGTGCTTCCTGGTGGGTAGCCAGCGCAATGCCAAGGAAACCCCGCTTCAGAAGCAACTAAGCGCTGCCAATTTCATTATCATGCCTGAGTATTGCACGCTGTGGACGTCGCGCCCGTTCTATAACGTCTATTATACCGTTACGCAGCAGCG
>RGUG01000042.1 GCA_010027915.1 bacterium
TGGTCATCAATCCTAGAGAAACGGGCGAATTAATTCCTGGGTATATTGTCAAATCAAACGAAGAATACTTGACCCAAGCCTCGATTGTCAGTCCCTTACCCCACCAGTTGTAACTGAACTTGGCGCTGTCCAACTGCAAGCCTGTGCCTGCTATCATTTGGCACCCTTTGGTATCCCCTATTTGGAATTGGATACGTTTTTTGCCAATGGGGGGGCCCATATTGCGATGGTCAATCTGGGCACCACGGACCCCCATCATCCCGACCACGTACCACCCATCCCAGCCCTTTTGCCCCTCATTCGTACCCATGCCCCACTTTCATTCCTATTGTTTTCCGCCACCTTATCTGACTCACTGATCATACGCCTTCATCAGTCGTTGTCCCCCGACATTGACCAACAACAGGGCCTCATCGTACATACCCCCCCACCCTCCATCACCGATGCTGGCATGGTCATCCCATGGATGGAAACACATCACCTGAACCACAAACATGTGGCCGTGTATTTTCCCAGTGTGATTCATCCCATGGCCCAGCGTGCGGTATCGCCTGTCTTTGCCGTGTCCGGCTTGTTTCATCGCTTCGATCATGACGTCGGTCCGTGGCGGGCCCCTTCTGGCAGTGCGGCCCTATTGCATGGGGGAGTGGTGCCTACCATCGGGGTATCCAATGAAGAGACCATTGCACTAACCCAAGCGGGTTGCAATGTCATCCGGCAATTCAAAGTGGGCACCATGGTATGGGGAGAAAGCACCGGGGTCGGGCTACGACATGAGCGAGCGTATTGGCGTTACATCAGTATTCGGCGCACCCTCGCCGCCATTCGGCAACACATCAGCAACTTGACCGAATGGATTCAATCCCATGTCGATCAAGGACAAACCCGAGCGGATGCGGCTGAGCAAGGACGGATGGCCATCATGAAGGGTCTGGATGGGTTTTTTAAACAAGGGGGCTTGGTGGGTGAAACCCCCGAATCAGCTTACATGGTCACCACCGTACCCACCGATACCGGCTGGTGTTGGCATTACGGGGTTTGTTTAATGACCGCAGGTGAAATGATCATGACGTCCTTTGAGTTGCCTCCGCGTCCAACCACCCCCTCGGATGATATGGTTTAAAAAAAAGGGAATGGCTGATAAGGTGATCCCATGTTTGGCTCCCCCCATTGGATACACAACCCGATGCGATTTAGTCAGCGCATGGTAAAAAAACCCCCCCCTCGATTGATACGGTTTGTCATCACAGGCGGTTTGTCCACAGTGGTACACCAAAGCACCGCACTGGCCAGCATTACCATGACCTCAATAGGGTATGGTGGGGGCAATGCCCTGGGATTTGTGGCAGGGACCAGCGTGGCCTATATTCTCAATACCCGATGGTCATTTAAGCAGGGGTTTCGATTAAAAAACATGATCACATATTGGCTGGTATCCATGATCGGCTTGGCACTGTCGTACGGCATTGGGGGGCTATGTGACGCACTGGCATGGCCCTATTGGGTGGTGATGATGCTAACCGTGGGAATGGTGCCCTTTATGAGTTATACCTGTCATTCACGATGGACGTACCGATAAAAAAAAGACGATGGTCACCCATCGTCATCGGGTTGGTTGCCATGGTGGTCAGCGGATGCATGAGCCGTTCATCTCAGCATACCCAGCATGTCTTGCGGTTGCGATTGGCAGGCGAACCCAGTGTACTCAATCCCCTGCTGATTACGGATACGGGCTCTTCTGCTGTGGCATCGCAGGTATTTAGCGGGTTGGTACGATTCAATGAACAGTTTCAACTGGTGCCGGATTTGGCGACCCATTGGGTGATTTCAGATGGGGGAAAACGGCTCACCTTTTATTTGCGACGGGATGTCAAATGGCATGACGGGCACCCGTTTACATCCCGGGATGTCATCTTTACCTTTCAAACCTTGCTCAATCCTCGCACCAATACCGTCCGTCGCAGTGATTATATGGTAAAGGGTCAACCCATCCAATTTGCGGCACCCGATCCGTATACCGTGGTGGTCACCCTTCCCCAACCCTTTGCCCCGTTGTTGTATCGCATGGGAATGGAGATCATACCCGCCCATCGCTTAGAAGGCAAAGACATCAATACCGACCCCTTTAATCGTCACCCCATTGGCACAGGCCCCTTTCAATTTGATAGCTGGCAACCCAATCAATTTGTCAAGCTCAAAGCCTATGCCCATTATCATGGGGGAAAACCGCGACTCAAAACCGTCTTATTTCGCATCATTCCGGAATACAACGTGGCCAAATCAGCCCTAATCAAAGGGGATATTGACCTGTTAGAAGGGGTCTCGCCCTTGGACGTGCCGGCCTTGTCACGGCGACCCACGTTGCGGGTGGTAACCTATGATGAATGGCTATACTCTTATATGGGCTTCAACCTTAAAAACCCCCATTTATCCAACCCATTGGTCCGGCGTGCCATGGTACATGCGGTAGACCGGGACCTCTTAATTAAAGCCGTCTTGTTTGGATATGGACGGGTGGCCCATGTCCCCATTAGTCCCTTGTCTTGGGCCTATCCCAAGCCCATCACACCCTTGTCTTACGACCCCAAAAAAGCCATTTCGTTATTAGAGCAAGCGGGGTATGTGCGTCGAAAAGATGGCTGGTTTTACCACCAAAACCGTCGGTTGGCCTTGACTGTTTTGGTATCCAAAGGCGGAAAAGCAGGGCCCAAAAACGCCGAAATCATACAACGGTATTTTAAGATGGTCGGCATCCAACTCACCATTCAACAATTGGAATGGCAAGCGTTTTTAAAGGTCGTCACCGGACCGAGTGACCCCAAACCATTCGATTTATGTCTCTTGTCTTGGTCCTTATCACCGGATCCAGATGCCTACAGCATCTGGCATTCTTCTCAATACCCCAAAGGCTTTAATTTTGTGGGGTACCACAACCCACAAGTAGACCAGTTAATAGAAGCCGGCCGACTGGTCAATGATCAGGCCAGCCGTCAACGGATATACCATCAGGCGTTTCGGCTCATTGCCCAAGATACCCCCTACCTGTTTTTGTATTACCCCCGCACCATCACCGCGGTCAATCGCCGGTTGACGGGGTTAAGTCACCCAGGTCCTGCCGGATTGTTGGTCACCATCGAAACGGTGGGGGCACCATGATGCGCCCCCTATTCAATCGATTGCTATCGGGTATGGGGGCCATCCTGGTCACCATTGTGGTATCGTTTTTCTTGATTCATCTGGCACCAGGCGACCCCGTGACAACGTTTATCGACCCTGGCATGAGCGTGGCGGACATCGACCGGGTGAGACAAAACTTGGGCCTAGACCGTCCCTTGTATGAACAATTGTGGCGTTGGACGGCTCATGTATTACAAGGAAATTGGGGGATATCCGCCACCACCCATCAACCCGTTACCACCGTGTTGACCGACCGCTTGATCCCCACGTTGATACTCACCGTGAGTACATTGGGGTGTATCCTTGTTCTCACCTTGATATTGGGGGTCATATCGGCGTATGCGGCCGGGTCATGGGTAGACCGTGGCATTGCGATGATGACCACCTTAGGGCTGGCCATCCCCTCGTTTTGGTTGGGCATTCTGTTAATTGGCTGGGTTTCGGTACGATGGAATCTCTTGCCCGCATCGGGCTACGCTGACCCCTTGCTCCCGGTGGGATCATGGGAATGGACCGCATCCATTGCCCAACACCTGGCCTTGCCATTGCTCACGGGCACCTTGGGCGGATTGGCCATGTTAACCCGCTATTACCGACACGGCATCCGAAAAGAAATGGGATCATTGTATTTATTGGCAGCCCAAGCCCGCGGGCTCCCCCGTCATCGGGTATTGGCCCACGCCCTCAAAAATGCCAGTCTACCCCTGGTCACATTGCTGGGGATGGAATTACCAGGGTTGTTGGCGGGGTCGTACATGATCGAATCGGTGTTTGCATGGCCGGGTCTAGGTCAGCTGGGTGTCACCGCTGCCTTTAGCCGGGATTATCCCGTATTAATGGGCATTTTGATGCTAAGCACCCTCCTGATTGTGCTGGGAAATGGGGTCTCCGATGTGCTGGGACGATGGGTAGACCCACGGGTCAGACGGTCATCATGAAGTGGTGGTGGGGTCTGGTATGGTTGGGTGTGCTGATGCTGGCGTCATGTGTCACCCCTTTGGTATTCGACCCAAATGACATGAACTTATCGCAGTGGTCAGGCCTATCGGGCCCTTCATGGTCCCATTGGCTGGGAACCGATGATTTGGGGCGAGATGTGGGGATCCGGGTCTTGGATGCCAGCAAGGTATCCCTGGGTGTGGGCATTTTATCCATGCTACTGTCCGTGGGTGTGGGCACAGTGGTAGGCAGCGTATCGGGGTATGTGGGGGGACGACTCGACCGGGTCATTCAATGGGGATTGGATGTGGTGATGGGCTTGCCCACATTGTTTATTATTTTAATGATTCAATCCGTATGGGGCCCCAGCCTATACTCCGTGATCGTGGTCATTGGGTTAAGCAGTTGGATGCCGGTGGCCCGGTTGGTACGGGTCGAAATGCTGCGAATCAAAAACGCCCCGTTTATGTTAGCGGTACGTACCCGCGGGTTGGGCCAGGTGACGGAATGGCGGCATGCCATTCCTGCCGCATTGATTCCAATCCGATTATCGGCCATGCTCGGAATCAGCCAGGCCATTTTGGCCGAATCCGTGTTGGGTTTTTTGGGATTGGGGGTTCAACCACCCCAAGCCAGTTGGGGTAGCCTATTACAAAACAGTGTGGATTACATGGGGGTCGCCCCATGGATGGCAATTGCCCCTGGGGTGATGATTGTGAGCACCATATTGATCGTGAATACAATAGGAGACGCCATGCAAGAGGCATCCCGTCATCACGTCACATCAGATTAACCCCCACAGAAAGGGACAAAGACCCAATGCCCCTCATCCCATCAGGGTTAAAACAAACAGCGACCTGTGCGGAACACATCCAGGCATGATGGGTCACACAAAGGGGCTGAAATCACCACGACCCAAGCCAAGCAACACCCGGTTGGGTTTTAAAAGAATTCGTCACACAAAAAGAAGGCTTATGACTCAACGGCCTGCCACGCAAGCAGTCTAGAGTTGCGAATCCGGGGCAGATGTAGGTAAGATAAGCCTCCTGTTTTAAAACGGGGGATTTATTTTTAACTGAATAGTACAGCTGATTCAAGAAAGGCCTATTTGTGACCGATACATCAATCCGCAACATTGCCATCATTGCCCACGTCGATCATGGCAAAACCACGCTGGTGGACCAACTGTTTAAACAAAGTGGGTTATACCGCGACAACCAAGAAGTGGCCGAACGTCTCATGGATTCAATGGATTTAGAGCGGGAACGGGGCATTACCATCACCGCCAAAAACGGGGCGTTTTATTATGAGGGGACACGAATCAATATCATTGACACCCCCGGGCACGCTGATTTTGGGGGGCAAGTGGAGCGGGTATTAAAAATGGCCGACGGGGTATTGTTATTGGTCGATGCCCAAGAAGGACCCATGCCACAAACTTATTTTGTACTCAAAAAAGCCTTGGCCCTCGACTTACATGTGATTGTGGTCATCAATAAAATCGACAAGCCAGCCGCCCGAATCGATTGGGTTCATGACCAAGTGTTGGAATTGTTTATCCGTTTAAACGCCCCCGATCATGCCCTGGATTTCCCTGTGGTATATGCCTCTGCCCGGGATGGATACGCCACCATGGACCCGTCGGAACGATCGGGCACGATGGCCCCATTGTACCAATTGATCGTTGACTCGGTCCCCCCACCCAAAGGGAATGCCGATGACCCATTTAAAGTATTAATTAGCTCGTTATCTTATTCGCCGTTCTTGGGCCGATTGGGAGTTGGGAAGTTATTGCAAGGCCAGATGGCAATCAATCAAGCCGCATTGATGGCACGATCAGACGGCAGCAACACCCCGTTTCGTATCACCAAACTGTATCGGTTTGAAGGGCCTCAAATGGTGGAAGTGGAGCAAGTGGGATGTGGGGATATTATCGCAGTGGCCGGGATGGAAACCTTAATGGTGGGCGAAACCATTACCCATCCAGATGATCCCACCCCCTTGCCATCGGTTGACATTGACCCCCCCACCATTTCGATGAACTTTGTGCCCAACGATTCTCCTTTTTCAGGTAAAGAAGGTAAATTCGTCACCTCTCGGCATATCAAAGACCGACTGGACCGGGAATTGTTATCGGATGTGGCCCTGACCGTTAGCCCTTTATTGGATGCCCCAGGCTTTTGTGTGTCCGGGCGTGGGGAATTGCATTTGTCGATTTTAATCGAAAAAATGAGACGTGAAGGGTACGAATTTCAAGTCACGCGACCCAAAGTGATCTTTAAAGAAGTGGGGGGGCAAAAACAAGAACCCTATGAAGAACTGACCATTGACGTGGATGAAACCTACATGGGAAAAGTAATTGAAAATTTAGGGATTCGGCGGGGCCAATTGCTTGAAATGTCCCCCAACGATGGGTTGGTGCGATTGCGTTATAAAATTCCCACCCGTGGGTTATTGGGGTTTAAGTCAGAATTTATGACCGACACCAAAGGCATGGGCACCATGAATTATGTGTTTGCTGAGTTTGGACCCTATGCCGGGGATATTCGCAACCGAAAAAATGGGGTGTTGGTGGTCAAAGAAGCATGCGACACCAATGGGTACGCCTTAAATAATTTACAAGACCGAGCGGTATTGTTCATGGGACCAGGAGAGTCGGTGTATGAAGGGCAAATTATCGGAGAAAACTCACGGGACGATGACATGGTAGTAAACCCTGGAAAAGGAAAAAAGCTAACCAATGTGCGAGCATCAGGATCAGACGATGCCATCATGTTAACCCCCCCCAAAGTCATGAGTTTGGAACAATGTATTTCGTATATCAATGACGATGAACTGGTGGAAGTCACCCCGCAATCCATCCGATTACGCAAATTATATTTGAGTGAAAATGAACGCAAACGCTTTCAAAAATAAAACCGTTGGGTTTGTTGGCTTTGGCAAAATGGGTCAAGCATTATGGCGGGGCTTTTCGGCCTTGGGTTTACAAGCCAACGTCTACGATCCCCATCCTGTGAGCGACATCCACCCTGAGGTCAGATGGATGGATGCCGAGGGGGTGTGGACCCAGTCAGATTGGGTTTGGTTATGCATCAAACCCCAAACCTTCCTTGGGCAGACATGGCCCAAGAGTAAACGGCCGGTCATCAGTATCATGGCCGGTATTCCGTTGGCCACCTTAACCCAGTATTTTGATGTGGCCATCCGGGTCATGCCCAATACACCCGTGGCCATTGGTCAAGGGGTATCGGCCATTGCCTACCCCGAACCTTGCGACCCGGTGCTGGTAGAACAGGTCACACGCCTACTGGCAGCTTGTGGCCATACCGTGGCCGTAAAAGAAGAATGGATGGATGCAATCACGGCACTGAGTGGGTCAGGCCCTGCTTTTTTTTATGAATTGGTACGGGTATCCACCGAATGGGCCGCATTGCGTGGGATTCCCCAATCGGTGGCCCTCACCTTGCTATCCTCGACCTTAATGGGAGCGGGGTCCATGTTGCAACACACCCCTGACCCCGGTCAATTAATCGCCCAGGTCGTTAGCCCAAATGGCACCACACAAGCAGGCTTAAGCACATTCGCCCATGAAGACATTCCATCAAAATGGGCCCACGTATTAACCGCCACTGAAACGCGATCAAAGGAACTGAGATGATACAAGAACCCGGTATTTTAGGACAAACCATTGACCGGCTGTTTCAATGCCTCACCATTTTGTTACTCATTCGGGTCATTCTAAGCTGGATTCCACACGATCCCTTTAACCGGATCATCGCCGTGATTCACCAACTCACCGATCCCATTTTAAATCCCATTAAACAATTTCTCCCCCCCTTGGGTGGCATTGACCTTTCCCCCTTGGTCGCGTTTTTTATTTTAGATATGATCAAGACACTGTTGTTAACCTTTTTGTAAGCCCTTTGGTGGTAATCCATCGGCCCTCATCACCCTGACCATCCTGTTTGAGTACTGCCAGCCATTCGGACGCCATCACTGCGGTCGCATCAACCGGCACATACCGAAATGAGTCCCCCGCCAACCTTACATAAGAGGAATCTGCTTCATCGGGCTCTTCGGTTGCAATGGCAAGGACACGTGCCCTACCAACTTGTACTTGCTCTAACAAACGCATGATCATGGCCCGAAGGGTCAGGGCGTCATGATAATCAGCCGGGACGCCATCCAAACTTAAAATACCCGCCACATCCACATAACGATACACTGATTTTCCCGTGCGACGATGCAACGAGAAGGATACATCATCCGGTTGAATCACGAGGTGCATACCGGGTTCTTGTCCCGATCGTACTTGATTGGTCAGCACCATGGGCAACGATTCTTGGCGCCATCTCGCCATCAGTTGCATCAAGGAAGAGGGAAACACATGCAATGGGGACGTCATAAAGCCAGGGTGAGCCGACACCACAGGGTAAGAAAAAGACACCATCTGAACCACCTTTCACAATCATTGGATTTTGTAGGATAATACCCATTCCCCTTCCCTTCTAAACCTAGGGTCGGCACAAAGAACTACCACAGCACCACGTCAGCATCACAAAGGAGTACCATCATGACATTGGCATCATTGGCATCAGAGCATATCGGTTTAT
>RGUG01000411.1 GCA_010027915.1 bacterium
AACCCGTTTCCCTGACGGGCTGGCGCGGCACCTTTTCAGGGGTGCATGAGGGTTGCGCTATGAATTTAGGACTGTTCGGAGGTATGCCTTCAATTTCTGAAGGTAACCCTCGAGTTCTGCATCCGGATGCATACAACACGGAGCAGGCAAAGAGTTTTGCGACGGTAGTAAGCGACGAATTTAATGGCCCTGTGGGCACCCTCAGGATGTGATTTACAGATGGCATCAATCTGAGTTTCGAAAGGGGATCGAGTTGGCCCCAGTTTGATAAATTCTGCGATTAGGGTGTTCTCTGGGAGTGTTGCGATGATGTGAAGGTCATTAAAAACTGGGGCGATTTCGATAATGCGAGACACAGGCCATGGGGTCGAGGTAGATGCGTAGAGGGTTTGATAAAGCGATTCGAGTCGGGCTTGGTCGTCTCGATGCGGTGTAACCGTTGGGAATTCAACGAGAAGGCGTCGGATATCGGGTAGTGTGTAGTGCCGGTTTTGAAGATCTAAGATCAATTGGAATTGGTCTAAGTCATTCCAAGTTTGACGTGAGAGGCTCGTTGAATGGGCGGCATGATGGGGCAATGGATCTGATTTCATGGAGATCGAGGGTGAGGCGGGTTGTTGTCCGGGTTGCAATGCAAAGACGAAAGTTAACGGTTGTGGTGCGGCGCCGAGGTAGGGGGGTAGGATAAATTTGATATCGAAATTTGGTGTGTCCCGTTGGGAGGTGTCTGATGGGGATGGAGAGAAGATGCGGGGCGTGGTGTCAGTCCGATGGGGGTGGGGGAGCGGACTCATGAGGTTAAGCGCAACCAGTTCGGTATAGAGTTCGGATAACGCCCGAATGGATCGTGATGGATCGTGTTGCCGCCAGATGGGAAGGAGTGCCGGAATGCGCGGATACCGATTGAGAAAGGCGCGTTCAATCGCGGTGTCAATTTGAAGTTGAGAGGGAGCGGTTTTGGGATGTGTGGTGGTATCAAATTGCGCGTACAAATACATTTCGGCGCAACGGAAATCGATTGGCCGTAGCCCCACTTTAGTATATTGGGCCAAACGTTGTTGGAATTGTCGGACCATGTTGTCATCGATGCTCAAAATGAACATCGCCTTCACGTCTATCGACTGGAACAGGTTCCACATCTCCGTATGCACGGGCGGTACCTGGAGCCAA
>RGUG01000412.1 GCA_010027915.1 bacterium
CAATTGCGTCAAGTGCTTGTGTGACTTTTTGCTGTCTTTCTGAGGTTAACTCAAGGTTGGTATCAAGTTTAATATCACGACAAGCACTCAGACATTCCCTTGCCCAATTGAGATGATTAGGATCGTCAGTGGCCATTGCCATGACGGCGAGTACGGTTTCTGCTAAAACCGTACCCCATCTCACGCCATCCAAGTTGGTCCCATCCAAATTGGCCCCACTTAAATTGGCCCTCCACAAATCGGCCCCACTCAAATTGGCCTCCCTCAAATCGGCTGAGCTCAAATTGGCCCCACCCAAGTTGGCCCCACTCAAATCGGCTGAGCTCAAAATGGCCCCAATCAACGTGGCCCCACGCAAATCGGCTGAGCTCAAAATGGCCCCACTCAAATCGGCCCCAGTCAAAATGGCCATAATCAAATTGGCCCCACCCAAGTTGGCCCCAGTCAAATCGGCCCTACTCAAATTGGCCCCAGTCAATTTGGCCCCACTCAAATCGAACCCACTCAAATTGACCCCAGTCAAAATGGCCCCAATCAAATTGGCCCCACTCAAATTGGCCCCATCCAAGTTGGCTCCAGTCAAATTGGCCCAATCCAAATCGGCCCCAGTCAAATCGGCCCCACTCAAATTAGCACCCTTCAAATCGGCCCCACTCAAATTGGCACCCGTCAAATCGACCCCAGTCAAATCGACCCCAGTCAAATCGACCCCAGTCAAATCGGCCCCACGCAAATCCAATCCCCTCAAATCCAATCCCCTCAAATCCAAATGGGGAGATGGGGTTTGTAAAACACGGCATTGTAACGCTTGTTTAATGATCGTACCCAGGTCGCATAATCCCAAATCAGATGCCGTCAATACTGACTGTAATGACGCCATGACAGCCTGTCTGGTTGACTCAGGGGTTTGGTCTGTGAATCGTAGCAAGGAACCCAACTCCATCGGCGTTAGACGACTTAATCCATTATCTGGCAACGCAGGGAGAGTGGGTGAGCCTGGAGGTGTGATGCTGGGGCCTGAAGTATTGACTGAATGTACCATATAAAATTGACCCTCATTAAAAATAGAATCGGGCATTTACTGCCTACTTGGACGACTAACGATGTCTTATCGTCATGTGATCCATCCGGATTGCATCTATTTTTTTGATTGA
>RGUG01000413.1 GCA_010027915.1 bacterium
AGACGTTCGTGGACTAACAGGTGATTCCACAGACCGCATTGTGGATGGAGGTGTGTGTGGCAAGGAACGGCCAGACCGTATTTATGATTTCGGCGACCTTATTACTATATTTGAATGCGACGAAAACCAACATGACGACCGTCCGTGTTTGTGCGAACAAACGCGAATGGTCAACATTGGCCAATCCTTTGGCGGAATTCCTGTTTGTTTCGTGAGGTTCAATCCTGACGACTACAGTCCAGCAAATCCTCGTTCAAATCCAGAACTGTTGGCGAAACGGCATAAACTCTGTGGAGACCTTATTCAGGATATCAAAAACAAAAAGGTTGTTTTACCGAATGCTCTTGTTTCTGTTATTTACCTGTATTATGACGGTTGGTCAAATCTAGCATCAGCGCAATGGGAAATTGTATCTCCGTTGGAATCGACCAACACCAACACCAACACCAACACCAACACCAACAGAATCACCCATGTGTCATAGTCCCACTCTTGAGTGTCCACCAGTTCATCAAGCGACGGCTCGCTTCCGTTCCAAACCCATGGGACCCTGTGTCTGTCAATAAAACTGCCGCGATTTCGTGAGGGTGTTCATCTTGACTAACAGACCCAAAAAACTCGGTCCATGCGCTCGGTGGCTCTGTCAACACCTCGTTTTTCCACTGGTCCCACCAAACAGTGCGAGCGTCTCGCAAACTCGGATTTTTGGAATTGAGGTAAATTGGCACCGGCCAATACCGTCCCATCCAACAGCACCACGGAACAGTGAATGTGTCGGGATTTGCGCGACGGGCTTCTTTCACCGACAGTGGAAATACAGATTCAACGAATGGCGGGAGGGATTTAAACACCTCAAACGCCCACGATTTTCTGTAGAATTCCGCCCACGCATCTGGAAATCGTGATTGAAAAACGTGAATCATTTCGTGTTGAATAATATCCTTACGGAATGGGTCTGGAATTGAATCAGGGAGAATAATTCGTCCACCGGCGCGTGTGTGTGGCATTCCCGCTTCACACGATTTGGATGTGGTTATGATTTCCGTGTTGTACTCACCGGCCTGACGATATTTGACATCGCAGTTTTGATTTCCTCGTGCCATTTTATCAGCGGGTGACCACGACGCAATCCACGGGAGAT
>RGUG01000414.1 GCA_010027915.1 bacterium
AAGTATCTATCGCCCGAAAAAACGCAACAATTCACCCCCGCATTCCGCTCGAATCTGAACCACGTTTGGGAAACATACCCACTGGTTTGGCATCAATTCGCTGGGGCCGAAATGGCCAAGATCCAATTCCCGGAACTCGGAACAGAGATTATCGACGCCATCAAATGGCATACAACGGGCACAAAGAACATGTCCCCTCTGGCACAGATAATCTATATTGCCGACTATATCGAACCGGGACGACCATTTCCAACACGTGCCATCATCGAGACACTTGCGTATTCGGATATTGACCAGGCGACGTATGGACTCGCGTACCTGTCACTGCAGCAGCTTCTATCAGCGCAAATCCCAATTTACCCGGAATCGACTGAATGCCACAATTTTTACCTTAGCAAAATTGGCAAAAAAAATGCTAAAGTAGTCGCCCATTTATTAACCCTCTAATCTCTAAAGAAAATATATTACTGAATTCATGTCACCGAGACTATCGAACCGCTTTTTGTTTCAAAAATTCCGATCACGATACCGAAAATATTCCCGAAAATGGTGGGTTAAACTTCTTAAAATCCCATTCTATTTCCTGATATTTTATCTCACGTGGGCACTCATACTCTCGACCACACTCAGCCGGGCATATGTCCTAGAATTCCTGATCGCCATCATGCCCAAGACCAAGCTCAATGGCGTTAATGTTCTCGTGATGGGGATCGATGGAACAAAAGATGTTCAGAGATCCGATACCATCATGGTATTGCACCTCGATTCCGACCAAAATCGAATTGGCGTGTTGTCAATCCCACGGGACTCTAGAGTCAGTGTCCCCGGAATTGGACTAACAAAAATCAACCACGCATACGCATACGGCGGGGCCCCGCTTCTAAAAAAAAGCGTCATCGAGTTCTTGGGCATTCCAATCGATTATTACATTAAAATCAACTTGGATGGGGTCCAAAATTTGGTCGACGACATGGGCGGCATCGACGTTGATATCCCCAAAAATATGTATTACGTAGACAAGGCCGGCGACCTATATATCAACCTCAAAAAAGGCCAGCAACATCTCGAAGGCAATCAGGCCGTCCAATTTCTTAGATTTCGCCATGATGGGGCATCCGACATCGGCCGAATTCATCGCCAA
>RGUG01000415.1 GCA_010027915.1 bacterium
ATCACGGAGCGACAACCGATGTGTCGATCAGCCACCCCCCTGTCCACCTTGGTGTGTCGAATACACCACACGCGATAAGAAGCACTACAAATGCCGCACAAAACCCCCCAAAAAATCCAAATGATGACCCTCCCATTCTCTTAACTCGACGTATTTAAGAGAATAATAACAGAGGAGATCCGAGTCGGTCCCGTTTGAATAATGACCCTGATTAGTTGTCCGGCATCATGAGTGGGTAGGGGTTGTTTGCGCCTGCTTCGGATCCGACGGGGCACGTCTTGCCCTTGATCCACTCATTGTATTCTTTGATCGTAGCTGCCGGGATGATCTTGTTGTACTTCTTATCGAGGAGGATTCTGGCGGCTTCTCTTGTCATGTAATCCCTGCCCTTGCGCGTAAGAATGGGGATCCGGCTGCACAACAAGTGCTCGAGCATCTTGTCTTTGGATGCTGGTGTCTGATGAATTTCAAACATGATCCGGTGGATGCTCGACACACTGCCCATATCATTGTCCATAAAGGCTGGGATGATGGAATGGAAGAATACCGTTGCCAACAAAATGACGGCGAGGGAACATCGCACAGAACGAATGATGACAGAGCCCTTGGACTCCTCATCAAATACCCTGATGAGCGTGCTCCCAAACAACCATCCCGATGCGACCATCATGCCAATCGACAGCAGAGCAGTCAACGCACCATACGTCATCAATGTCCTAATATCAATATCCGGGAAGCTCTGTCGTATCGGTGCCCCCACAACCATGGCCATACCCCAATCCATGACCAATAGACCGATGAGGACACCCAATAGTATGAAGTCGAGGCGTTGGGCACCCAGCTTGGGGACGAAGAGCGCGGCTATGAGCGCCACCATGAGAATGATTTGTGAGAAATGGGGCTTGCGAGTGCACGCCTGTCCATAAAAAACGGATGCCAACATGGGGTATCTTTATTTATGTGTCATGGACTTTTTTTGTTTCCGCATGATAAATAAATGCAGACGACAACTGATCGAATCCATGCGATCGTCCAAGGCATCTTTGTCGACGCCGACAGGCTGGATGACATCATCAAGACAATTACGAGCGACTTTAAGACAATCCGATCCAAGATCCCAGACGACAATCATCACCTTCT
>RGUG01000416.1 GCA_010027915.1 bacterium
AAGTGTTGTTACCATTCAGCGTGAGCGTGCCAGTGCCTGTTTTTGTCAAATTGGCGGTTCCGGCCAGAATGGCTGTTACGGTGCCGTTTTGCATGCTGTAGGAGCCAATGGAGGAGTTCACGGTCAAAACACCCGTGGTTCCGCTGATATTTCCGTTTGTGAGGTTCACCGAGCCGACTGTGTCAGTCCAGTTTCCGATATTAAGAGTTCCGCCATTTATCACGACAGTCGTCGTGTCGGACAAGGCGTTGTTCCCGAGGTAAATAATTGATCCGTTTAAGATGGTGGTGTTGCCGGTGTATGTGCTCCCTATGGTTGCCGCTATTGAAAGATTTCCTGTTCCGGACATGGTCAAGTTCCCTGTTCCCAAGGCCATGGCACGATCCACCCGAAAGTCTCCTGCCCCTACGAACGTCAAGTTTGTATTGGTTCCATTGATCCCCGCCCCGGTTATTCTGAATAAACCACTATCACTCCCCAAGGTTGTGTCACCTGAAAGAGTGATTGCGCTTGATTGACTTAATATATTTGACCCAGAGCTATTTCGTATAGCACCCATTCCATTCATGCCATTGCCGGATAATGTCAATGACTCACCAGAAACATTTATGTTTCCCGAAAGATCGAGTGTGGCTCCACTACTCACGATGGTCCCTGTGGCATTCAATCCCAAGGCATTTGAATTGCTGATTTGGAGGGTTCCGACATTGACAGTCGTGGTGCCGTTGTAGGCATTGCTTCCAGAGAGGATGAGGGTGCCGGAGCCATTTTTTGTCAATCCCCCGACATTGGTTGAATCGATCGAGTTTGCATATGTCACGCTCTGGCCGTTCGTATCGATCAGGATGGCCGAGGAACTGTTTTTGATGCGCGATGAGATGTCCGTGGAAATCCCGCTTCCATATTGAAGCGCGCCACCGCCGAAGGTGATGTTTCCCGAGGAACCCAGAGCGGCGGTTGCGGCCATTTGAATTGTTCCCCCGGTGAGTGTGGTTCCTCCCGTGTAGGTATTGTTCACAGAGAGCGCGAGCAGGCCGGAGCCGGTTTTGGTGAGCACACCACTGCCGATCGAAAGACCCGTGGAGGAGATGCTGATATTGCCCGCACCCGCAAAGGTCAGGTTGGTATTGGTGCCCGTGA
>RGUG01000417.1 GCA_010027915.1 bacterium
GGAGGTCAGTGTCTCCAGCGATGCATACGAATCCCTACTCAATAATCTTTTTTCGTTGGATCCCAATCTTTCGGGTAAGTAGCGTTTGGCCCTTGGAAGCAACGTAAGGCCAACGTCCAATTATTTCTTTTCACGCCGCATCATCGCACCACAGCCCATTTCTGGAACCCGACGACTGCCTCCATTTGGGGTCTCCACCGCATCAAATGGGTTCCCTGCCCCCTCACCTCCGGGATTGGAAGCGCTCAGTGCCGGGGCCTCCATTGCCATGGGTCCCCGCGGTCCAAAGAGCATCAAAGCGGCCAATCCGGTCGTCGTCAAAACCGTTGCAAGGAGAAGAGCCGGCAACCCGATCGGTTTTCGTCTTGGACAACGCCCTGCACAGACACATTCTCGATAGAAAATGTAGGTAAAGCACATCAGGATCAGAACATTGATACCCGTGAAAAAGGGCATAAAGATAAGAACATTGTCTGGGAGCATCATCACGACAACCATCGCCCCCATGGGCCCCCCCATCACACCGCCCATGAGGCCATGAAGCACCGCCATGGATCCACAGCACCACGCTGTCAGAACACCGTAAAGGGCTCCGAGAACCATGCCAACCATGGACCCCATAAAAAATCCGTTGGTGGCGCCCAGCACCCCGCCCACCATGGTTCCAACCTGCATTCCTATCGTCATTCCGATCAACATTCCAACAGCGTGGCCTGCATTCGCGTAGCTATAGGAGCGGAGATAACTCAGCGTCGAGACCAGTGCCACCACGCTGACATCCAGATAAAAAATCCACAATCCATAACTTTTTGCCAGATCGGCATGCGATGGTCCCGACCAACGAGCCAGGAGAAACTGTCCGAGGATAATCAGAAAGAGGGCAACTGCAGCATTTCGAATGAGACGAAACAGGGAATGCCTGGCTTCATCAGGCGGGAGGGAGGATTTCGAGGCAGAAAGCGGCGCCGGCGATTCACAACAAGAAATCTCAGGTGAAACATCTATTTCCCTACCATTGAGATGGATCCCGAGAAATTTCCCATCCCGATCCAGACGGATCTTGAGATCAATCTCTGGACCTTGCGTGTTTTCGGAAGAATCCCCACAACATGTTTCGGCCATAATCTCTCCGACACAAAA
>RGUG01000418.1 GCA_010027915.1 bacterium
GGCACGAAATCCTGAAGTGATGTTGTATGATGAGCCGACAACGGGCTTGGATCCGGTGTTGTCGACAAATATTGAAAATTTGATTGTAAAGTTGAATGATCAGTTGCATGTAACGTCGATTGTGGTTACCCATCAAATTTCGACTATTATGAGAACTGCGGATCGGATCTATATGATGCAGGATGGCCGATTGCTGCCCCCCGAAACGCCTGAAACGATCGAAAAGGCGGGCAATGTGTACACGACGTTTATTAATGGAGGACTTTAGGTGACGTACGATCGAAATGCGATAAAAGTGGGGATTACATCCTTTTTGATGTTGGTGGTCTTGGCCGCGCTTTTAATTTGGAAAAGCGGCATTTTTTATCGATTAGAGGGCTATGAAATTATTGGCGAATTCGCGTCCGTCAATGGACTTGTTAATGGTGCCGATGTTCGATATCGGGGATCAAAGGTGGGTAAGGTGTTTGTTATTGAGCCCACCCCACGTGCCGTTCGGGTCCATTTTAGGGTTGAGTCGGATATCCAAATTCCGAAGAATTCGATCGTTAAAATTTATTTTGACGGATTGATTGGGGAGAAATTTTTGAACATTATTCCCAATGCGGAAGAAACCGAAATGCTGGGAGATGGCGACGTCATGAAAGGGACTGCATCTGCCGGACTTGCCGAATTTGTTGAGGTGGGGGCTCAAAATTTAGAAACCACCAAGGCATTGTTACAATCGTACGAAAAGCTACTTGCTTCTCCAGAGGTCATCGGGTCTGTAGGGAACACGATTAAGTCAATTGAAAAAATTACCCATGATTTGTCCGTATTGACAGGTACATTGTCCGGGCAAACCGGCGCCAACGGATCAATCCCGATGATGTTATCGAATCTGACCGACACCACCGGGTTGGTTAAAAAAAATACCGAATTGATGTTGGGGGATGGTTCAATTGTTCAATCGTCCAAGTCGGCGATTACGGATCTTTCTGCCATGATGGCTCAATTGCGCGAAGTGGTTCAGCTTATATCGAAGCAAGTGGTAACTACCGGTAATATTTCGAAATTAAATGGTACATTGGATAACGTCTATCACTTGTCTGCGGGGCTTTGTTCGGTTGAGGGAACGTCGCCAGGAATGGGGCCTGTGGG
>RGUG01000419.1 GCA_010027915.1 bacterium
CGTTTTTAATATTATTCTTGGATTCGTCATTTTTGTTGTTGTCTACACTGGATTTGGCGTTCATCTACCCTCAACGATTGTGGATTCGGTCGTCGACAATACCCCTGCCGCACACAGTGGATTAAAAGCAGGGGACCAGATTTTAACACTCAACGGAATCCCAATGAGCGATAACGGAAGTCGGTTTATCGAAACCTTACAGACCGTACCACCAGGCCAGGTTAACGTCGGCATTCGCCGCGACAATCAAGATATCACGATATCGGTCACCCCGGTTAAAGCCAACAACCGCTGGGTAATTGGCATTATGTTTAAACAATCAGAATCCCCCACCCATTTCGGACCACTTACCGCCATAAAATGGGGCTTAAAAACCACTCTAAGTAGTGTCGAAATGGTATTCTACAGCCTCAAAATGATGGTAACGGGGGCCGTAAAACCCAAAGAAATGGCTGGAGTTGTCGGAATCGTACAAATGGCTGCCTATGGATACGACCAGGGATTGGATAGTTTTTTAAAATTTATAGCCATGATCAGCATCAGTCTTGGGGTTTTTAACTTATTCCCCCTACCCGCACTCGACGGCGGTCATTTGGCATTTTTAGGAATCGAATTCGTGCGTGGCAAACCGTTAAATCGCAAATGGGAAACCATCATCACCAATACCGGTTTTGCGTTACTGATGGCTTTAATGGTATTTATTTTGCTTAATGACGTTATTCATTGGACCGACCGTCGCAAGGCGCTCCAATCGACTTCTTCCCCCAGGTGATTTATGAACACAGTATCAACCACTTCGTTATCTCTCGTTGCCAACACAATCCGTGGCTTGGCAATGGATGCCATAGACGCATGTAATTCGGGCCATCCCGGGCTTCCGTTAGGGTGTGCCGAACTATTTGCTGTCTTATACGGGTCCTTTCTAAACTACGACCCGCTCACCCCCCAATGGTCAGGACGAGACCGATTTATTTTATCCGCCGGCCATGGCTCAATGGGACTTTACGCCAGTCTCCATTTAGCGGGATTTAATATCAGCCTCGATGACCTCAAGGCATTCCGAACCTTACATTCGATAACACCCGGACACCCAGAATATCGGGAGACCCC
>RGUG01000420.1 GCA_010027915.1 bacterium
TCCCAATTTACCATTGGCTTCTTTGAGCAGGGCGATATCGGTTGCACTGGCATTGGCTTGTGTGGCGGATAACCCCGTCCCTCCTGCATTGGTACTGCTAGTGGGGCCTGTACTGCCACTGGGTGATCCACAACCGGTGAGCAGGGCGAGGATCCCACTCATCATGATGACCCCTCCTGTTTGAATCACTTTTTTGTAGGGGGCTTCTTGTTTGGTGATCATGGTTGATTCTCCTTGTTTATTTTAACAAATTTATACATTTACATTCATGTGACGTCAATTAAATACACAATCTGTTTTTTTCGATGGTTAGTGGTGGGTGGGGCATTTAATAAGCTTGGGGATACGTTGAGACGCAAGGGTGCGTAGGGGTGGCGTTCACGTGTAGGGAAAATAGGGTAGGAAAATAGGGTGGTGGGTATGCCTTGAAAGGGTCTATACCCTTTCATTGGGTGCGTGTTCTGTCAAGATAGGCGGTTGATGGTCCTTGCCATACCGGGCCATTCTCATGGCAGTGGGGGAGACCCCCCTTGTCGATCTTATCGTCACTTGCTAGGGTGGCCCCATGTTACGCTCGCTGTCATTGATTATGCCAACGGATAATCAGTTTGGTCATTTGCCTGTTTTTTTGCAATCGGTTGCCACGGGTCTTTTACCCGGATTGTCACGTCGTCATATCACGCTGGATTGCGTGGTGGTGGATTATTCGCCCAATTCGGACACCTTGACCGCTGCCTTTGCCTGTCAGCATTTGTTACCCGTTCGTTTGTTATCGGTGGCCCCGGTATCAGGGTTGCAAGGGGCTATTTTGGCGGGGCTTCACGCGGTGCCGGCCCAGCATGCGGCCATTGTCGTGGATGTGGCACAGGGCATTGACCGGGTACAGGCGTTGTTAACGGTTTTGCAAGCGGGCGGGTCGTGGGTGCAATTCGATCATCCCCCCACCCAAAATTGGCCCATGGGGTTGTCGGTGGACACGGTGCAAGTGGTTCGATACATGACCACATTGCCCATGGGCCCCCAATGGGTGCAATGGGTGGAGGGGATCCAACTCCCAGCTGTGGGCCCTGCCCCTACCCGTCAGGTGGTAGGGTCGGTGCCGTCTTTTCG
>RGUG01000043.1 GCA_010027915.1 bacterium
GGTGACTGGCTATCTACCTTGGATCCTTTTATTTATGGGGGAGATATGATTGAAACGGTCACCCCATCGGGTAGTACATTTTGTGGGTTGCCTGCCCGTTTTGAAGGGGGTACCCCGCCCATTGCTGATATCGTGGCGTTGGGTCCTGCTGTTACTTTTTTGCGTGAGACGGGGTTCGGTGCCATCATGGCCCATGATAAGGCGTTGTGCCATGAGGCCACCGATCGCTTGTCAGAGATAGAGGGGCTGACCATTTATGGCCAGTCCCCGACCAAAACGGGGGTTATTTCCTTTAATTTATCTGGTATTCATCCCCATGATGTGGGCAGTATTTTGGATGAACACCAGGTGGCGGTGCGTGTGGGTCACCATTGTGCCCAACCGCTCATGAAAGCCTTGGCGGTCCCGGCCACGGTCAGGGCTTCTTTTGGGGTGTATAATGCGTCGCACGATATTGATCAATTGATAGTGGGGCTCAAACAGGTGAAGGCGGTGTTTCAATGAGTCGATTGGAGCAGTTGTACCAACAATTGATTTTGGACCATCACAAGTCCCCCCTTCATTTTGGGGAGGCAGATCCGGTTACCCATGATGCAGTGGGTAACAACCCATTGTGTGGGGATGCCTACCGTGTGACCCTTACGGTCGTGGGGGATCGGTTGGAACAAGTCAAATTTTCAGGTACAGGGTGTGCCATATCAAAGGCCAGTGGCTCGTTAATGACGGGGGCCTTAACGGGGTTAAGTGTGTCGGATGCCTTGTCCCTCAAGGATCGGTTTTTGGCTTTTTTGAGTTCCGATGGTGAATCGGATGGATTGGGAAAATTGTCGGCATTGGGCGGGGTACGTCAGTTTCCAGCTCGGGTGAAATGTGCTACTTTGGTTTGGCGTGCGTTTGAAGCCGCCATTGAAGCGGGGGGACACCCCGTATCAACCGAATAAAAGGAGTGCATCATGGCCACCATTTCTGCTCACATTACGCCCAATCCCCATACCCTCAAGTTTGCAGTGGACCGGTTGATTTTAGATTATGGTAGTGTTGATTTTTCGTCGAAGGAAAAAGCCGCCAACTCCCCATTGGCTCAGGCGTTATTTGATATTGAAGGGATTGTGGCTGTGTTGGTGGGCACCAACTTTGTCTCTGTCACCAAATCCAGTCAAGTGGATTGGACGACATTGGCCGCACCTGTAACGGATTGTTTGTCGAGTCAATTGGACGGGGGGGGATTATTGATTGACCCGGCATTGGTGACGGGTGCTACGGGCCATGCATCCGATGGGGACATCGTGGCCCGTATTCGCGATATTATCGACCAAGAAATTCGGCCTGCGGTTGCCATGGACGGGGGGGATATTTTGTTTGAGGCTTACCAAGATGGGGTGGTGATGTTGCGATTGCAAGGGGCGTGTTCGAGTTGTCCCAGCTCGACATTAACGCTTAAGATGGGGATTGAAAACCGATTGCGTGAAGAGTTTCCCGAGATTCGGGATGTGGTGCAGGTATAACCATTGCCCCGTGTGGCCTTTCATACCTTTGGGTGCCGTCTGAATCAATCTGAAACAGCGGCACTCAGGCATCAATTCCATCAGTCGGGGTTTGACCTTTCGGATGAATTGGATGGGTCCGATATTGTGGTGGTCAATACCTGTACTGTCACCGAAAATGGGGATGCGGATACCCGCCGATTGGTGTCACGATTGGTCCGTGGCAATCCGAGTGTAGCGATTGCGTTGATCGGGTGTCAGGCACAAATTCAACAGGGTGCTTTATTCGAGTGGCCGAATGTGAAATGGGTGGTAGGGTCGGCCAATAAAATGACGTTGGCAGGGATTCTTCAATCGCATCCTGACGGGGTATTGGATGTGCCCAAACCGGCCCGCACCTCGTTTGAGATGGGCTCATTGGCAGTGGATCATCGCCACACCCGGGCCAATTTAAAGGTACAAGATGGGTGTGATTTTTATTGTTCATTCTGTGTCATTCCCTTTGCTCGGGGCCCCGCCAGAAGTCGTGTGTGGGCGGATATTATCCAGGATGCCAAGGGATTGATTGCGGCAGGCCATCCGGAACTGGTGATGACGGGGGTCAATATGGGGACCTATTCGGACCATGGTCGGTCGTTTTGTGAGGTGGTAGGGGCCTTGTTGGCCTTGCCGGGATTGGGTCGATTACGCTTGTCTTCGATTGAGCCCACGACGGTAGATGACCAGATCATTGAGTGGATGGCCACCCACCCCGCCATGTGCCCGTATTTGCATTTACCCATTCAAAGTGGGTCGGATGACATTTTGTCGGCCATGGCAAGAAAATATGATGTGGCGACGGTGGCAACCTTTTTAGCGGGGGTGGTTAAACGGGTTCCTGGCATTGGCATCGGTACGGATGTGATGGTGGGGTTTCCGGGTGAAACGGATGCCCAGTTTGATGAGACGGTGGATACCTTGCGTACCTTGCCCTTTCATTATTTCCATGTGTTCCCTTATTCCAAGCGAACTGGAACCCGTGCACACAAATGGGGGGATCCGGTATCCGGGACGGTCATTAAACAGCGGGCGGCGATTTTGCGGGCATTAAGTGATCGCAAGCGGATGGCGTTTCGGGTGGGGCAATTGGGACGTCAGGTTAGGGTGGTATTGGAGCGGGAAGGGGACGGCGGATGGTGGGGGGTGACGGATGAGTTTGTTCGCGTGTTGGTGACGGGAGTGGGGGTGACGGGGCCTGGCAGCCGGATGGGAATGGCCCAGTTGGTGAGGGTGGAAGGCGACGTAACCGAGGCACACTGGATTGGATAGTGGGCGAGTGGGGTTTACTTTTTCTTTCCACGGGCCGGTTTGGTAGCGGGTTAGGTTCCCTGTGGTATTCCGGGGGGATATTCGGGTTTTTAAGGCGAGGGTATGGGATGCGTGCTGAGGTTACAGGGGGGATGCCATGGCTTTAGTGGCCAATTGTGTTGGGACGACGGCCAGGGTGTCCCAGTGAATGGGGGGTATTTTTTGCCGTATAATCCCCATGTATCCTGTGATGATCCATCGCAGTAGGGTGGGAATGGGGCCCAATAACACGTTAATGTTGCGGTCTTCTACAAAAGAAAGAATGGCCTTGATGTGTGGCCACCACCGATGGGTGGAGTGGGTAAAGACGACATACCCGTCTTCCTCCGATTGCGTGATGCGATACCCGTATTCAGGGGTATGTTGCACACGCATACACCGTAGGGTATGGATGGCGTGGGTTCGGTAGTATTCAAGGGGTGTTTTGGGTGGGCCGTGGGTGGTGGCTACCAAGTCTAAAAACCCTGCCATCACCCGTTGGGGGGTTACCCAATTGACACAAACAGGGGGGCATGGCGTGGCGAGGCAAGGCACAAGACACCGGTATTCTTTTCTTAAGATGATTTGATAAGGGGATAAGGGCCCCCATCGTGCAGGGGAATGGTTTTTCATGGGGGAGAAAAACAGGATGGGTTTTTGTAACAACGATGCCAGGTGGGTAGGGGCGGTGTCCCCCCCTATGTAGTAATCACATTGAGATAATAAGGCAATGAGTTCTTCGATGGATAAGCCTTGTCCGGTCATGTTTAGCACGGGGGGCATGAATCCATCATGCGGGGCTTGGGCACATACGGTCACGTGGTATCCTTGGGCCACTAAATCAGGAATCACAGCCTGAATAATGGGGTGGGGAATGGGGATGTTGGTGCCACCGGTTTCTAAAAACACCATGATTTTGGGTTGTGTGATGCCTTCATACAGGGCTTTTATGGTATGGCGTGCATGGGGCGATAGGGGGAGCCAATCACGACGCCATTGGGTTTTGATACCCAACGGGGCCATCATCGACTCATAATAATCCAATTGGTGCCGTAATGGGTTGCCCCAAGGTTGGGGAATTCGGTGGGTATAATACCATGAGAGGGGAACGATCGAGGCATCGCCTATGCGGATTGGAATCCGAGAGAGGAAGGCCAATTTGGCCATTGAGGGATGGTTCCAACATGAGACCCAGACATCCATTTGACGTGCCTTAATGGTGTCGCGGGTGCGTGATAACCACGCTGATTCGGGGGCATTGATATCCATGGTGATGACGTCGGCAATACAATCAAAGAGCCGCAAAAAAGGTGCCACCGTTTCGCTGCTGATCAGGGTGATGTGACAATTTGTTTGCTCATATAAGTCACGCAAGATGGGAATCAACAACACATGATCACCCAATTTGTCAGGCCTTGTATGCACAATCAATCGGGTATGTTGGTTAATCTTCACGGGCTTACTTTATCATATTGGATGGGTCATTGACACCGGCCACCTGGTCGCGTCGGATGATACACAGGGACGGGTGACGGGGTATCGAAATGGGTGCCGGGGGTTTTTTACTGGAGGGTGATGTTTAAGGGCTCAGGCAGAGGGGAATGGATGGGTATCCATTGTTTGAAAGAGGAGGATTACATGTCCAAACGATTATCGTCCCCGTCGGTGCCCCCTATATCATCCGCGACGATTGAATCCAACCAAACAGCGAGTGAGCTAGGTGCTGCATCACCTATTCCGTCGGGGGTGTCCATTGAACAAGTCAATGGGTTGATTGCATCGGTTGCCAGTGCCCTGGGGGCCTTGTATCAAGCCCCTGTTTATCGTCACACCCCCCCTCCTTTATAAGGACGTGTTGATTAACGGAGGGGTAATAGGCGAGGTTGAGGGGGGGCTTGCCACACTATTTTTCCTTTTATCATGACCATCATGACGCCTTGTCCTATTGTATCGGGCAGTTGATACGTGGCCCAATCTTCAATGGCATCCGGATCAATCATCACCACATCGGCGTCAAACCCATAGGCCAATCGTCCTTTTTTTTGTAATGCAGGTAGTTGATCGCCCCACCATTTGATGGGTCGTTCGCTCATGCATTGCACCGCTTCTATCCAGGTCACCCTCTTGCCATCGATCACCCACCGACGAATCAAACGGGAAAAGGCGGCCACCTCTCGGGGATGACGGATGGTGGCATCACGCCCCACACAGGCTTGTGGATCCAAAATGGCCTGTTGGATTTGTCGTTGCGTGGTCACAAATACAATGCGATCGGCCGGATGGTTGCCATCGTCTTCACCCGTGGCCAACGTGACCATTCGGGCACCCAATTGCCTGAGGGTTCCCAAGGGATAATCCCCCCACTGTCTGATATCAGCTGTATAGGGTGAGAATGTCCATCGTAACAAGGGCCACTGTTTGACCAACGGGGCCCAGTGGGTGGTCCATAAATGGGCACTGGTGGGCCATTGTCTCATTACCACTAATACCCCACTGGCCTGAGATCCCCTGCCCAATTGTTGAATGACCCATCGTCCGTTCGTTTCGGTGTCGATCATGGGCACACTGACCACCAATGCCACTTGGTACCGCTTGGCGATCGCCAACATCATGGCCAACTCTGTGGGTATCCTGTGAGGGTCAGATGGCATCTTCCAGTGAATGGCAATCCCCCCCTTCTCGAGTCGATGACCGATTTGCATCGCCCAACGACGTACATAGTGGGGATCATCACGGGGTAGGCTAGGGCGACAGTATTCGGTATCCAAGCCCGCCAACACGGTGAGGGATGGGTCCCTTGTCACCGATTCGGGGTGGGCTACCCCAGGGGCAATGGCCAATGCGGTGGTCACCCCATCATGCCAAGCGAGGGAATGACGCCGGGGGTATCCTCCCACATCAATGAACCCCGGGACCACCACGTGATGCGTGGCATCAATGACGCGATGCCCCCACAATGGCCCGTGGTGAATGTGATGAATACGGCCCCGACGAATCCCTATGCTAAGGGTTTCGACGGTACCATTGGGCCTGACGACACGGCCGTTTTGGATGACCACTTCATGATAGTGTCCCATGACCCATAACAATCCCCCCAGAACCCCTCCCAAGCCCAGGATACCTGCCCAACGGGCACTACGATACCACACGGTGGACTGCCTCGCGTAATCCTTTGCATTGGGTCATTTCTTGGGTCAATGCGGCATCGGATTCCCAAATGCTGGGCCAATCGGGATAGGTTCGACATGCCAGCGGGCGCACCTCATATACCTGACAACGATTGGCATCATCCAAAAAACACCGGGGACGATGGGTGGGGGTGGCCACATAGGCCCACCCTGATTTGATCACCACATATTGGTGTTTAAACTCACTGGCCAATAGTCCCATGTGCTGGGCCATACGCTCGATATCTTGGTTGGATACCCTGACGTAGCCACCAGCTTGGCAACAGTGACCGGTACGATGGCACCGAAATGCGGCAAGTATGGCCTGTTTGGATTCAATCATTGGGCTTGCCACTGTCCGATACTCATCCCCACTGACTGGGTGGGGTCTGCCCCAATGGCTTCTAATACCCATAAGGCGGGATACACGCTATCAGGTAGGGGCGTGTCGTGGTGACGATACGGGGTGATGAGTTGTTGCCACGCTCGGGCACTGCGACGAATATGGTACCCGTTATATCGCTCGGTTTGAGACCATTGATAGCCTTCATGTGGGGTTGATAATAATGAATGAGGGGGGATTATTCCGTGGGGAATCCAATACCCCAACACCTGGGCCACCGGTTCGGGGAGGTCTTTGATCGCATAATAATGGGTGACATGGGTGATGGCATGGGTGACCAAGGTGCCACCCGATCGAATCAAAGGACGCAACGATTGATAGGTCATCGGATCGTGTACCGGATACCCAGGCGTGGGATGTAAGATGACACAATCGGCCCCATGGCCGTCGTACCATTTAGTGGGGTGGCCTTCTACCACGGTGATATTGCCAAGGCCCGCTTTTTGACATCGTTGCCTGACATAAGCGGTTTGGGCGTTGGTTTGCGTGACCGCTATGATGTGGGCGTTGGGAAACCGACGTCCCCAATATAGCGTGAGCCCCCCCCCACCGCACCCCATTTCGATGATGTGTTGCCCATCTTGAATACCGATCAATTGGGTGAAGCGTGCCATCATGTCCCATTCAGATTGGGCCATACTGCGGGCATGACCCCAAAACCCAGGCATACCAAATGGGAGATATCCATCACCGCATTGGGCGAACGCCATCAACAGGGCGTCGGGTGATAATGGGGTGGTGTGATTGGGTGTGAGCATGGGGAACGGTAGGATGCGTTGCCCTGTTTCATGATGGACCGGATGGTATCGCCAATGACGGATGATGGCCCATCGTGTCATCCATCGGGGGGGAATCCATGAAGACCGAATAGAGAGGGGCTTTTGTAGGATGGAGATCAGCCGAGAAAAAAGGGTCCATTGGGGTCTTGCACCGGCATACGACCCAATGGCCGATACGATCCGAGATCCTGATTGGATAAACGGGTGGATTCTGGATGCCCCAGGGGCTGTGTGGCAGGAAGCGGGTTCGGATGGGTGGATGAACCGATCGGGTATCGATTCGATGCCCATGATGCATAGGGCCATCACGATGAGGCACCCAGTGCCCCCTGGTATGGGGGTGATCAGAGGTGAGCCAAGCCAAAAGGGGATGCTACCCAATACCCATCCTGCCAGCCCTTGTTGCCATGCCATATTGTTCCATCCCCCCGTTCGAAACATCGGGCGAGGTGCCAAGTGACGGCGGGACCACCTTCGAATGACGTGATAGGTGCCCCATGCAAGCTGGCTGCCCACTAGCCATGGCAATGGATCGTCCCAACTGTTATATCCGAATACCTGCAAGGCCATCATGGCACAGACCATGACGCCCAAATAATATCCCCAACTGTGGGAGTCGGGGCCAGAAAAGGCCCGTTTTGTTAGGGCCATCATCACCCCAATAATACCCCCCGTCAGGGCGGTGAGCCCCATCTCATACATGGTGGCTTACATACTGATTTTGTATCGTACCAATCGCAATTGGTTGGGGGAAACCGGCTTGGCTTCATACCCCAATTTTTTGAGTCGATCGGTGATGCTAGACAATGAAATGGATGCTTCATGGGTGACCAGTGTCATGTTTTGACTGAGGCTTACCGATACCCCTTTCACCCCTTTGAGTTGGCTTAAGTGGTACGTGATTTTTTTGACGCACTCCCCACAATGCATGCCGTTCACGGCAAACCGGGTGGTTTGAAGGGGAATGCCATCTTGGCTCGAGTCGGCCAACACCGCTTTGGTTGGGGATGTTTTAAATGGGCCACCCACAGGACCAGCCGCCTCAGTTAAGCCAACGAATACGATTAACAGGCTCAAAGTAGCCCACCATTTTGCCATCGTTTTACCTCCGTTTCAGTTCCAATTGACGGTAAATGGTATCACAGGGGGCAGGTCGTTTCTATCCCTCTCTTGTTTCCTATTGTTGCCATTTGCATTTTTAGCGGTTAGTCAAATGGGGTGTCTCTTCTGGATGGCATCATCAAGCGGATGAGGTTGGCGGGTCAATACGACGGGGCCACTGATGACCATCTCGATTGTCCAAACAGTGGAGTGGATGGGCTGGGGTTGTCTTCATTTAGCGGATGGCCCCTATTTAC
>RGUG01000421.1 GCA_010027915.1 bacterium
TTGGTGGTATCGGACCAACAGGTATCAAACTGGTTTGATTGGTCTGGGAACCGAAACCATATGGCGGCACCGGCCAATGCCAAGCCAGTTTTCAATCCCAATGGCATCAATAATATGCCCTCGATTCAGTTCAATGGCATCGATCAATATATGACGGGAAGCCCCGGCCCCTTGGTGGCAGGTGATGATAGTTACACCCTATTTGTGGTATGGAAATCGATTAGTACCTCTCCTCAAGTGCTGTGGGAACAAAACAGTGCCACTGGCAATGTCAGCGGGCAACGGGCGGCCATGACGGTTCATTCCTTGATTGGGTTTTCGGGGGAAGGGTACGACTTCCCAACGGGTAACCTTCATGTCACCAATAACGTGAACATTACGGCGATTGTTCGCAATGAAAATGCCACGGCAGGAAACGTATTCGTGATCACCAACGGGGTGGTAAGCACCGGCAACTTGAACGACAACCCGGACACCAATTTGGCTGTGAGTGCGGCATTGCATGCCATTGGCCGTCGGGCAAATGGGACCCAATATTTTAATGGTCAAATCGGCGAGGTCTTGGTGTTTGATCGGGATTTAACCCCTGCCGAACGATGGGCCGTTGAAACCTATTTATCCGTCAAATGGCGTCAACCCATCGATTCAGATGGGGATGGGGCGCCCAATGACATGGAATTGGCACCTACCGTATCGGCTACCACCACCACGGTGTTTACCCCTTATGACCCAACGGTGACCACGTCCAATTGGATGGGGGTTGGCAATCGATTGGTCGAATGTTGGAATGGGACCATCCAATTTGGATTGCCCATTGACACAACCCCTCGCCTCAGTATTGGGACCGTATTGGGTGGGAGTGCCACCCTGAATGTCCTATCCGGGCATCTGGTGGTCGGAACCCTCGAATTAGGTCGGGGCGGCAATGCTGGGTTGTGGGTATCGGGTGGTAGTATGTGGGTGACGGGGTCTATTTCATTGGCCCCGTCTGCGTCATCGGTGGCAACCGTGATGATCACCAATCAAGGACGATTAACGGCCCCCCTATTGACATCAGGGCCAGGGGCAGAATCGATCATGATCCAAACCGGAGAACTCAATATCGGAACC
>RGUG01000422.1 GCA_010027915.1 bacterium
CAACCCCACGACGACGACCGTCCGTTCATTCCTCATGGTACCCGCCACGATATCCCAGTACCCCTCCAACGCAGGGCCATAACGCACAGCAAAGAAACAACACGTGACAACGGGTCATCAAAGATCGTCCAATGACCCCCCCCTTTTTTTATTTGAGGGACTGAATGCCCCATTACCCCGGATGGTAATCCCCACCCTCAACAAACCGACTCAACGCAGTGGCCATCGTCGCCATCACCTGTTTCGTCACAGGGCCCACCTGACCATTGCCAATGCATTCCCCATCCAGACGGGTGACACCCACCACCCCCCTCACACTCGAACACAAAAAGACTTCATCCCACTCTTTGCGTTCATCCCAGCTTACCTCGACTTCTTGTCCACCCACCCATTCCAACACCCTCCGACGGGTAATCCCCGCCAAAATCCGCCCATCGGATGGGGGGGTACTCACACGCCCATTTTTCACCACAAACACATTAAACGTCGATCCCTCCAAGACCAGTGGATGGGAATCCTGGGATAAAAACAACACATCATCAGCCTGATGCTGACGAACCACCGTATGATGGGCCAGTACCGAAGCCGCATAAAACGTGAATTTAACCGCCGCAAATGCCCGCTCATGCACCATGGTAGCCAAGTGAAACCCATTCTCTCGTAACCGATCGTCAACGGGATGATAGGGCCTTACCAATACGGACGGCCACGCATCGCCCGATGATGCCATCCCACCCGATACCACCTCACCCCCTGATAAAAACAATTGCATCACCACATCGTGTGATCCGGCATCATTGGCGTCTAACAACAGGGGGATTGCTGACGCCATATTCTCAATCCCATCCCCCACTGTCATACCCATTACACGAGCCGCCGCATCAATGCGTTGCAGATGGGCGACCTGGTCTAGCAAGCGACCGCCGGCTGTTCGGGCAGTGGTAAAAATACGATACCCTCGCAAGGTACCCAATATATCGTCTACCCCCAACATACCCAGCGCCTCGGTTGGGCCTATCTGACCACGATGAAATGAAATCATGATGTTTGCGATCCTAACTTTCTATTATCTCCCCCAAAGGGGCATTACAAACTGAACGGAACAAAAAA
>RGUG01000423.1 GCA_010027915.1 bacterium
CCGGTGTATTGGTATTGGGAATGGCGTGCGTGTTGGTCGATACGGGTCAAATGGGTTTTCCATTGGTAATGGGTGGCACGTGGTTATCATCGGTTGGGTTTGTATTGGTGGCGGTTTCCCTTTTAACCAAAGTGGGGGTGATGCCATTTCACTGGTGGGTAGTGGATGTGTACTCGGTGCCGTCTCCATACATTGTGGCCCATTTATCCACCATTCCCAAGTTGGCGGCGGTGGTGGTGCTCATGATGCTCATGGGGGCTGCTCATCCACTGATGATGCCCTTGCCAGGGGCATGGGTTCTCATTGGGTTGGTCTCAGCATTGGGTGGGGCATTGGCGGCAGTGGTTTATACCAAGCCATCCTATGTACTGGCAGCGTCTAGTATGTCACAAATGGGCTTGTTGTTTTTGTTGCCGGCTACCCACTCGCCCTATATGGTGGAAGTGACCTTGTGGGGGATGGCCGTATATGGGGTGACATCGGTGGTGTTGTGGTTTGTCCTGGATCGGGTGGACGTGCCCAAAGGATTGGCACGATCAGCACCTGCCCTAATGGTTTTATCGGGATTGGCCTTGTTGAGTATGATGGGAATCCCACCTTTTCCTGGTTTTCTTTCTAAAGCGTTGTTAATCAAGGAATTATTATGGAGTGGATGGTGGGTGATGTTGGGAGTGGTGGTATCGGTATTGGTCGGGGCCATGGCCTATATTCGGCTGTTTCGTACCATGATCACGGGGCATGAACCCCCTGTGCAATTGTCCCTTCCCACCCAGTGGGTGGCCGGCATATTGCTGGTGGTGATGGGTTGTGGCACGGTGTATCCCGATTGTTTGATGTGGCCGGTACACTGGGTGTCGGAGCATTGCTTGTTATGACCAAATCGGCCCTATCGACCCAACGATTGGCGGCCTTGTCCTTGGGGGCACTTGGGATTGTATTTGGTGATATTGGCACCAGCCCCCTGTATGCCTTTCGGGAGTGTTTCCATGGCTTGCATGCCATTGCCCTGACCCACGGCAACGTCATGGGGGTATTAAGTTTAATTTTATGGTCTTTGATCATGGTGATTTCGATTAAATATGTGGGGTATGTCATGCGGGCGGACAACA
>RGUG01000424.1 GCA_010027915.1 bacterium
GGATGAGTAAATCAGATGCGGACAATCTAAAAAAACAAATTCCAATCCAATATATTATGAATTTTTTATCAGACCGTATACCCGAAAGTCGTGGTGGAAAACCAAAAATCGCCCCCAAGTCTCTTGGCGATAAAGTAGTCGTAGTTAAAGCATCTACTGGTAGTGGAAAATCAACCACATTTCCAGTTTCATTGTACGAAACGTTTACCGAACGTACCCGTAAAAATATAGTGATCACTCAACCACGTGTTTTAACATGCATAGATATCCCGCAAAGTATTTTGCAATGGGCAAAAGAATTGGCATTCGATAAAAATATTGGGTACAATACCGGAAATTATAAACGTCTGCCAAAAGAAAAGGGTATAATATTTTGTACCACTGAAATCATAACACAACAGCTGCTGATGGCAGAAACACCAGAAGATTTTATGAAAAAGTATCAATTTATAATTATCGACGAAGTACATACTCGCGACTTAGCTATTGATCGGTTGCTATTTTTAATGAAAAAATTACTTGCCGAGCACTATGATGATCCAGAATGTCCAACTCTCCGATGCCGGGTCCTACACCGTCGATGTATCCAATACCGCAGGTTCCGTGACCAGCTCGGCGGCCACGTTGACCGTCGTGCCCCTCAACTTGGCGCCCACGCTGGCCAGCATCCCGGCCTTGGTCCGCCTGGAGGACGCGGCCGCCAGCACGATCGCCCTGTCCGGAATCGACGACGGCAACACGGACCTGTCGCAATCCCTCACGGTGACGGCGGTCTCGAGCAACCCGACCGTTGTCCCCAATCCCACAGTGACCTACAACAGTCCACAGGCCACCGGATCCCTCACAGTAATCGGCGCATCCGGTCGCAGTGGCACGGCGACAATCACCGTGAGGGTGCGGGATGACGGCGGGACGCTGGATGGCGGTGTGGACTCCGTGGAACGGCAGTTTGTGGTTACTGTCACCCCGGTGAACGACTCGCCCACATTGAGCCTCCCGGCCAACGTCACGATGTCAGACACCGGCGCAGCCCTTCCCGGCGCGGCCAACACTACCCCACGCACGGTCCAGTTGACGGGCATCTCCGATGGTGACGACGGTCTTGTGGG
>RGUG01000425.1 GCA_010027915.1 bacterium
ACCCAACCAGAGGGAACGGATGTTGTGGAAGCGACTGTGTTAAAGTCCTCGCTAAACGCGGTCGAAGTGGTCGTAAAGCTAACTTGATTTCCATAAGCCGTGCCCACAGCGTTCGTGGCATAGGCCCTTACATTGTAAAGCGTCAATGACGTCAGGCCCGAAAGCGTGCTGGTGAAAACACCCGTTCCTGTTCCATCGAACGTTATATTGTTGGCCGTGGTTGGGTTCTGAGCCGTGTCATACGCCACGCCTCTCGCCGTGACCGAGGCTCCTCCGTCGGACGTTACATTGCCCCCCGTTGTGGCTCCAGTTGATGTGATGCTTGTAGCCGATGTGGTTGATACCGAGGATAATGATGCTGAACCTCCTCCAGAAAGACTATCCTTTACGCAGCGAACCGAAAAACCAAATCGGTGGTGGAAGTAGTAGCGGGTCGCACCCGCATAGTAGTAACCCAGACCACGGGACCAGGCAAAGCCCGACCCAGCAACCGAAGAACTCCACCAGCCCCCGTCGGGGCCCAAATTGGCGAACCCGCCACCAGAGTCGCGGCTGCCACCAGGCAGACCCGTGAAGCCGCTCGAATTCGTGGCGTCTGAGTTTGGGGCAATCCAGCCTCCAGGAGTGGGTTGGGTGGCGGTGCTCTTCATCTTACCGCCTGCAATGCCACTAGAAATACAATTCCCACATATCGTGTCTGCACTTGGGTCGAGAAATTTAACCAAGACATTCCACTCCCCATCCGAGGGCACATGCCAGCCCGTAGGACATAATCCCCTTGAATCATTCACCGCATACCAATTGTATAATTTCCCATACAACCCATCATTCACAGGGTCGTTGTTGTAAATGGCGTAAGCACCTGATGTAGTATTCCCCCAATCAATATTGCCCAACCCCGTCGGAATTGTATCGCCATTTCTGTACTTGCTCACCTTCAAGTTACTCTGCGTCCAGCATTGTGCTCCAATTTGAACGGTGTTATATATGTTTCCGTCAATATCGGTAATGTTCGGGGCACCTGGACAACGAACACCAGGTAATGAATCTGTCGTGAAATTCACCTCATTACCATACGATGTCCCCACACTATTCGTGGCATATGCTCT
>RGUG01000426.1 GCA_010027915.1 bacterium
AGGCCACGTCATCGCATGCGTGATGGGGTCTCGGTTGGACGGGCAAAGACGAGGCATTGCTTGATTGGGTTCAAGATATAACACTCGTAACCGAGTATGGTCGCCGTGTAATGGCCCACTCACATACACGATCAGATGGTGACGGTTGACTGTGGGGTCACCCAAGAGTTCAGCAACTGGTCGCAGTGTGATCGGATCGGTTGCCGGCGGATCAGATGTGATATAGTCCGTAACAAAGTAACGAATCATGGCCTGGAGCGTTGGATGAGTATCCAGTTGATTCATCATGGCACCTAAAGCCGTAGGGGTCACATGGGGCATGACCGCTAGGGTCAGTTGGGATGGTAACAAGGGGGCATCAGGCGGATGAATGGGCCTAGGGTTTCGTTCAGCCAACCAACCGGAATGACAACAACCCAAGACCTTTAAATACCCGCCACAAACGATGATCAACGCGACGAATGTAACGGTGCTAAGGATGGGGCTGAGTATAGTGGGAAACACATTGTCGTCATTGTGATGGCCATCTACCGTTGCATTGGTCCTATTGGGTGCTTGAGACGTGGCCGGTTCGATCTGAGAGAGGGCCACGACGATTGGTAATAAAAGCCCAAGGGCCCGATGCCAATCACGGGGTGTTAGACCAGGTAGGTGAATACGTGAGGGCTCCATGATGACTAACCTTTCATTGCGGTTCAATTGGGGAAAGGGACGGGGGTGACCGTAATCGATCCACATATTGAGTGACCGCTTAGGACATCGCTGGCTCGTAACTCTCCCGGTGCCGATGGGCGATGTCATCGCATATTGCGAAGGGGATGGACAAAAGACGGGTATTTTCATTCAAGTATAATACCCGCACCTCCCTTATCATCAAGGGGTTACCCCATACGAGGTGGCAGCCGTTGGTTGGGTGGGTCATCAGGGGTCCCGTCATGAGCCAACGGGCACTGGCAAGCGGATCGGGACGGACGTCAGGGCGTCACACCAAAGGGGGGTAACCCACTGGCCATTCCCCCATATGCCGCCCATTGGGAGGCCAACCATGCCGGAATAACCGCCGTTGCGACTTGTTCGGGCATCATCCATCGCAGGGGCATGAGCA
>RGUG01000427.1 GCA_010027915.1 bacterium
TAGAGATCGTCAAAGATATCGATTCCGTGACCCGTGTGGCACAACGGCTGTTGCATACCAATTTGGTAACCTATCAAACCGATGCAAAGGGACAACCGGTCAATGCGCTGTTGATTGAAGCCCCCTGCCAAATTGCCAAAGAATTGTATCTTGGCGCAGTGCTAGACCGTGCAACACGTCGTGTCGTTATTATGGCATCGACAGAAGGCGGGGTAGAAATTGAGAAAGTCGCCCATGATACCCCAGAGAAGATTCTTAAGTTCATGATTGATCCCTTGTTGGGTGCGATGCCTTATCAAGCGCGGGATATTGGATTCAAATTAGGCTTGCAAGAAGCGCAAGTGAAACAATTTACCCAGATCGTCCAAGGGTTAGGTCAATTGTTCCATGCGCAAGATCTGAGCTTGGTGGAAATTAACCCCTTGGTCATTACCGCCCAGGGCGATCTGCTCTGCTTAGATGGGAAAATTAATGTCGATGATAATGCATTGTATCGGCAACCAGAAATTGTAAAGATGCGAGATCTGTCGCAAGAAGATCCACGCGAAGTCCATGCGCGCGCATGGGAACTCAATTATGTGCCATTAGAAGGCAATATTGGTTGCATGGTGAATGGTGCAGGGCTAGCGATGGCTACCATGGATATCATTAAATTACATGGTGGACTCCCAGCGAATTTCTTGGATGTGGGAGGTGGTGCAACCCAAGAACGGGTCACTGAAGCATTTAAGATTATTTTATCCGATCCCAGTGTGCGCGCAGTACTGGTCAATATTTTTGGCGGTATTGTTCGTTGTGATGATATTGCGCGTGGGATCATGGGCGCCGTACAAGGGGTTGGGATCCGTGTGCCTGTCGTGGTTCGACTCGAAGGAAACCGCGCAAAAGAAGCGGCAGAACTTCTTGCTAACAGTGGATTGAATATTATGAGCGCTACCGATTTGACAGATGCGGCCTGCCGCGTTGTGCGCGCTGTGAAGGAGGCATCGTGAGTGTATTAGTAAATAAAGATACGAAAGTATTGTGTCAAGGGTTTACCGGTAAGCAGGGGACCTTCCATTCAGAGCAAGCCATAGCGTAT
>RGUG01000428.1 GCA_010027915.1 bacterium
ATCCCCCGCCTTTGCCGTGGGTATGACGGGCCATTGGGTCGTCCAGTGCTTGTTGGGCCAACAGGGCTTGCTGACGGGCCAACGCCACGGCATCTTGATTGGGGTCGGGGGAGGGAATGGAGATGATGCGATCCATCATGCCCCCATTATGTCGCAAGACGGGTGAGATGAAAAGTGAGGTCCCTATGGTGGTTCCGGGTTAGATAGCACCGGGTGGAGACTCGTCATCAGAGGGGGAATCGGGGGTATTATTGGCCCAGCCAAATGACGCCCACCAATCAGGGGGGACCGATGGCTCATGATCAGAATCCGGAGTGGGAGAGGAGCCGCTCACCATGGTTGATGCGGCAGACACTACGCCAGAAGTGTCTGATGCCCTCACAGGATCAGGCGGGCCCCAGACCAGATCGCAAGAAAGTATAGGCAAGGAAGGATCAGGAGCGAATGAGATGGGAGACGGACCATGGGCGTTAGAGTGGGTGGGTGGTGCCAATTGCTGTTCCACATTGCCCTTTAATTGAATCAAGTGATAGGTCGTTCCATCATGCATCACCAATGCATCATATTGACTGCAATAGCGGGGGGCATCCGGTTGAAACGCCCATCCCAATCCCCCCACAACGGACAATGCCGGATAGCGTGTGAGTTGACGGAGTAGGGCATCTAAAGCAGCCAAACGCTGAGTCAGGCGATGGTATTCGGGTGAGAGTACTTGAACCTGCCTGTCATTCAAACGACTCTGGGTTGTGGTGATAGCTGCGTTGATAATGGATACCCCACGATCCTGATCAGATTTCTCATTCTTCTTAATATGCTCAAACGTTTGGGCCCGCCACGTATGGAGTGCCGGAGAATTTTCACGAAATGCTTCCAGATGCTCGCGCATCGTGGGGTCTTGGGTCAGGTCACACCCAAACCGCTGAGGCACGGGGACACAAGTGCATTCGATGTCGGAGGCAGGGGGATTGTCTGGATGAGTTGGGTGGAGCATCCCCAATGTGGCAGTGACACTTGGTTTAACAGACGAGTATAGGGTTTCACAGGTGACAGGTGAAAGGGGGGGTGGCGGGCCAAACACAAG
>RGUG01000429.1 GCA_010027915.1 bacterium
GGTGAATAGGTGCCATTCGAAAGACCCGGCGCCCCGTCATTTTGAATGACAAGACCTGAATCATCACGGATAGGGTCTCAACGACGAAAACGCCACCCATAATCACCAAGACAACTTCCTGACGAACCAATACCGCCAGAATTCCAAGAGCGGCGCCCAGGGCCAATGCCCCGACGTCCCCCATGAACACCATGGCCGGGTAGGCATTGAACCAGAGAAACCCAAGCCCTGCGCCCACCAGTGCACCACAAAAGATCACCAACTCCCCTGCAAGCGGTACAAAAGGGATACCCAGATAGTCGGCAAATACGGCGTTACCTGAAAGGTAAGCAAAAATTCCCAGCGCCCCTGCCACCAAAACCGTCGGCATAATGGCCAGCCCATCCAGACCGTCGGTCAGGTTCACCGCATTACTGGTTCCCACGATCACGAAATATGTCAGGATGGGATAAGCCAAACCCATGTTCCAGGCAAACTGCTTGAAGAACGGCAAAATGAAGGTCGTTTCTGCCGGAACGGTTGCAGAGACATACAGAAAGGTCGATGCGGCAATCCCAAATATCGATTGCCAGAGATACTTGTGGCGTGCGGCCAAACCTTTGCTGTTTCGGAGCACCAGTTTCTTGTAGTCATCCACGAAACCGATGATGCCGAAGCCCAAGGTCACCAGAAGCGTCACCCAGATGTAGCGATTATCAAGATCCGCCCACAGCAGGGTTGTCAGACTCACCGCGACCAAAATGAGTGCGCCACCCATGGTCGGAGTACCCGCCTTTGAAAAATGACTTTGCGGGCCATCATCCCGCACACTTTGGCCGATCTTGTACTTGCTTAACTGACGGATCATTGCCGGCCCCACCAAAAGGGAAATCAGCAACGACGTCAGGATGCCGAGAATCCCCCTGAAGGTGAGGTAGTGAAAGACCCGAAAGTCATCAAAATAGTTAGACAGCCAGTCAGCCAGCGCGAGTAGCATGTAATTACCCCTGTACGAATCTCTGTGGGTGGCTTTCGACCGCAGATTGCCTGGACTCTCTCACAAGATCGAGCCAGGTTTCTTCAATGACAGAGCGGTCGTTA
>RGUG01000430.1 GCA_010027915.1 bacterium
TCGTTAAGCGAGACAACACCCCCTTGGCATCCCCCACCACCCCATTGACATCCCGATCGCCCAACGACAATGCCACCCCGGCATATCGCAACCCATTGCGATGGGCAATGGTGGTCACTTGGTCCTGACGCGTCACACGGGCCACTTGACCCAACTGAACCGTACCGCCCATCGGCAAGGCCACCGGCAACCCCCGTAACCACTCAATAGGGGGCAGGTGATGGGAGGGCATCGTGACCACAATCGGAACCCGCCACCCGTCTCTCATCAAGGAGCCTACCGGAATCCCCCCCAAACCCGCCGCCAAGGTGTGATTGATCGCATCGCGATGTACCCCCCATTTGGCCATTACAGTGGCATCCATTGAGACGGTAATCACCGGGGCCATCACCATCGCCGTTAAGGCATCGAATGCCACATCCTCCACCCCGTTGATACCAGACAAATACCCCACCGACTCGGTTAACAAGCGATGCAAAACCAGTAAGTCCGGCCCAAAAAACTGAATGGACACATCCGCCCGACTTCCTTCTAACAACTCATTAAATCGCATTTCAATGGGTTGGGATTCAGACACCGATTCGGTCGGAAACCGTGTCGATAACCGGGTCTCAATTGCCTGATACACCCGACGCTTGGCCTCCCGTGACAAGGCCACCTGCGAATCCAATACCACAAACGTATCCGACAAATGAGGTCCCATTGGATCGGTTGCACTTTCAGGGGTGCCCAGTCTAGAAAACACCCATTTAACACCGGGGACAGACTCAATCAACCGATCCGCTTCACGCTGATTGGCAATCGCCCCGTCAATAGAGATGGCAGGATCCCGGCGAATATTGACCACCAAATCCCCTTCATTGAGTGGGGGCATAAAATCAGAGCCCAAGCGTAACCACCCCACTATTGAGACCACTCCCACCATCATCACCACCACCACCACCCCAATGGGGTGTCTAAAACAGGCACCCAACACCCGACGATACCCCTCCCTGATGGCACGCATGGCCTTGGTTTCGGATGAATGGTGGGCCCCTTTGGTCGCCCATTTTGCCATGATAGGGACCATGGTAACCCCAT
>RGUG01000044.1 GCA_010027915.1 bacterium
GAAAGCCAGAGCATTAAAGGTGCCTCTCACTTGGATGAATTAGAAGGTAGTGGATTGGGATTGTTTTTGATCAATACCTTGATGGATAAAGTACAATACAAACGCATGCCGGGCGGTGGCACTGAATTGGTATTAACCAAATATTTGCCATCCAAACCAGAGCCTGGGACATGATTGCCCATTGATTCATATTGAAAATTGGGTCAAAATTTAAGATCGGTTTGGCGCCATACCCTTGTGAGGGTTGGATGACGGTAACAAGGGAGTAATGCGAGATGGAATTAGTAAAAACAGAATTGGGCGATGGGATGATCAAAATTCAAATTGGGGCCACCTTGGACTCATCCTCTCAGCAATTGACCGGCCCGATTGAATTGGATATCGAAAACCAAGCCCAATTTGTGGATTTGATTAACATGATGATTGTGGATGAAGGCGTGTCGCGAATTTTAGTGGACATGTCTCATGTGAGTTATGTGGATTCGTCTGGCTTGTGGGCCTTGTTTGAAGGCCACAAAAAAGCCACCCAAAAAAATGGCAAATTGGTATTACTTAACCCCACCAAAGATGTGCGTCGGGTGTTAGAAATCACCAAAATCGCCTCCAAAATTCATATTTCCGACAGCGAAGACGAGGCCATTGCCAGTTTGATGGCCAAATAATGACCCACCACCTGACTGAAGAAGACCATCGCAAGCAAAAATTGGCCCATTATCGTGCCAGTGGGATTGATCCGTTTCCCACCCGATTTGAACGGACACATACCCTTCAAGCCGTTATCGCCAGTGCCCACCACCTATCGGGTGATGAGAAGGGACCAACCGTCAAAGTAGCAGGTCGTATCATGGCCAAGCGGGGTCATGGCAAGGCCACCTTTGGCAACATCCAAGATGAACAGGGGGAACTGCAATATTATGGCAACCTGGATACCTTAGGAGAAGACCATCTGTCCACCTTGATTCACCTGGATGTGGGGGACTTTATTGGCATCGAAGGGTATTTGTTTCGCTCCAAGCGAGGCGAGTTAACCATTCACATGGTGACCTTTTGCTTGTTGTCCAAGGCATTGTTGCCGTTGCCGGAAAAGTTTCATGGGCTACAAAACATCGAGCAACGATACCGCCACCGTTATGTTGATTTGGTGATGAATCGGGAGGTCCGCCATCAGTTTGCACGTCGTTCATCGACCATTCATGCGATTCGGACGTTCTTGGTAGCCGAAGGGTTTATGGAAGTGGAAACCCCTGTCTTGCAGCCTTTATATGGTGGTGCCGCTGCCCAACCGTTTACGACCCACCATAATGAATTGGGGCAGTCACTGTATTTGAGAATTGCACCTGAACTCTATCTCAAACGATTGATTGTGGGCGGGTATGAAAAAGTCTTTGAATTGGGGCGCGTGTTTAGAAATGAAGGGGTGTCCTATAAACACAATCCCGAATTTACCACCCTGGAACTGTACCAGGCCTATGCCGACTACCAAGATATGATGGCCCTCACCGAATCCCTCTTATCCCATGTTATCCCGGAAGATGGGCCCACCACCCAGTACCAGGGTCAAACCATTGACTGGTCGTTGCCATTTCGGCGCTTGGATCTCATGACCGCCCTCTCCGAGTATGCCGGGCTCTCCCCCTCCCCCACCGACCAGGCCTTACGTACCAAAGCCATCGAGTTGGGCATGGATCCCCATCAAGGCACATCGCGGGGGGAAATGATTAACTATGTGTATGACAAAGCCGTTGAACCTCACCTGATCCAACCCACGTTTGTAACCGATTACCCATGGGAAACCTCCCCATTGGCCAAACGAAAATCAGAGCAACCCGAGATGGTCGAACGGTTTGAATTGGTGGTCGCCGGCATGGAAGTGGCCAATTCATTTAGTGAGCTTAATGACCCGATGGACCAACTACAACGGTTTGAAGACCAAGCCAAGGCAAAAGCCAATGGGTGGGATGACGCCCATCAAATGGACCATGACTTTTTGCATGCGTTACAAGTGGGCATGCCCCCCACGGGTGGATTGGGGATTGGGATTGACCGCCTCGTCATGCTCAAGGTAGATGCCCACAGTATTCGTGATGTCTTGTTTTTCCCCCACATGAAAGATAAAAAGGAGTAAGTAACACCCCCTATGGATAACCCAACGGTTAAATGGATTCTCACGATTGGCTTGTCGGTGGCCGCCATCGCCGTCATATGGTTTAAACCCATTCGATTGGGATTGGATCTCAGCGGTGGTACCCGATTGGTATTAGAAGCCCAACACAAAGATGGGCACCCCGTTGACAGTGACGCCGTCGAAGGGGTCTTGGGCGTGATTCGCAACCGGGTGGATAGCCTGGGGGTATCCGAACCCTTGATTTCTCGTAAGGGGAACCGTCAAATCGTGGTGGAATTACCGGGTGTGCAAGACCCCGAACGTGCCATTCGCTTAATTGGGGACACGGCCCAGTTGGCCTTTGTCGAAGCCGAATGGGCACCCGAAAATGCGGCCAGCTTGCCCCCAGAGCAATTGGCACTCTTGGCCGGCCCGGATGCCACGTTAGATAAAGTGGTCATCCGAAACAACGAGGGGAAAGTGGTCTCGGAGCGGCCTATTATACTCAAAAAAACGTGGTTGACCGGGGCGGATTTGGCTGAGGCCACCCCTGGCCAGTCCCAATTGGGTGAACCAGTAGTGAATATTAAATTTACGCCGGAAGGTGGGGTCAAATTCAAAGAGGTCACCACCCGCTGCGTGGGTCGGCCCTTGGCCATTTTGTTGGACGGCACCATTATTTCGGCCCCCAATGTGAATGAACCCATTGCAGGGGGTCAGGCCCAAATTTCGGGGCAATTCTCAATTGCACAGGTCCGCGATTTGGTGATTCAACTTAAAGCTGGGGCCTTACCTGTCCCCGTGGTGATTGTCTCTAATAAAGTGGTGGGCCCCACCTTGGGTAAAGACAGCATTGCCAAGAGTCGTACCGCTGGGATCATTGGATTTGGTGCAGTGGTGGTCTTTATGGTGGCCTTGTATCGGGTTCCTGGCATCATGGCTAGTGTGGCATTGGGCCTTTATACCCTCTTGTTTTTTGCGGCCCTTAAATTGATTGGTGCTACCCTAACACTACCGGGTATTGCAGGGTTTATTCTGTCAATTGGCATGGCCGTTGATGCCAATGTGATTATTTTTGAACGCATCAAAGAAGAACGTCGCCAGGGCATGCACTTGTTGTCGGCCATTGATGCGGGCTTTGACCGGGCGTTTTATACCATTGTGGATTCGAATGTGACCACCTTGATTTCCACCTTGGTGCTTTTCTTTTTGGGGACAGGCTCCATCAAAGGATTTGCTGTTACCCTGTCCATTGGCATTGTCATTAGCATGTTTACGGCCATTACGGTGAGTCGGTTGTTGGTTACGTTGGCCAGTCGGCAATCACGGGCATCCCAACGGGTGTCCGCACGGGAGGTTACCCCATGAAATTGGTTGAAAAAAAATGGTGGTGGGGGGTGCTCTCATCGGCCATTGTATGCTTGGGCGTGGGCATGGCAGGGTATCGTATGGTGCAAGGCAAGTCCCCCCTTCATTTTGGGATTGATTTTGTGGGGGGTACCACCATGACCCTCCGCTTTGAGGTGTTGGCGAAGAAAAAAGAATCGTTGGGTCAAGACCGACGGGCCTTTGAGCAAGCCGCCACCCAATTGATTGCCGATGTTCGTCGTACTTTGGGTGGCGTTGGATTCACCCAAGCCCATATTCAGATGACCCAAGACAATGAATTGGTCATCAAGACCACCCAACACACATCGATACAAAACCATTTGGTCTTAGACACCCTTGGCAAAACGTTTGGCCGTGTGGAGGTCATTGAGGTGGACTATATTGGGCCTTCGATTGGTCAAGAATTACGAACCAAATCGCTGTGGCTGATTGCCTTGGTGAGTGTGGGACTCATGGCCTATATTACCTTTCGGTTCGAATTTTCGTATGGGGTTGGTGCCTTGGCCTCCACCTTGCACGATGCCTTGTTAACCATGGCGTTGGCATCTATTTTTTTGATTGAAATTGACACCACGTTTGTGGCCGCCTTGTTAACCATTTTGGGGTATTCGATCAATGATACCATTGTGATTTTTGATCGTATCCGTGAAAACTTAACCAATGTGAACCCCCGCATGGTATCCTTGACACAAGTCGTGAACCAATCGATTGTTCAAACCATGGGCCGCACCATTAATACCGTGGCCACCGTGGTGATCGTCTTGGTCTCGTTGTTGGTGTTTGGGGGACAAAACCTCCGGTCGTTTTCGTTTACATTGTTATTGGGTACATTGGTGGGTACATATTCGTCGATTTGTATCGCAAGCCCTGCCATGATCATGGCGTACCGCAAACCCATTCCATCGGACCCATCATAAGGAGTCATCATGTTTATTGATCAATTGGATGTTATTATTGCCGAGCGATTGGCCAACAAACAAAGTGGGTCTTATATTGCCAAACTCAGTGACGGGGGGTTGGATCGGGTCTTAAAAAAAGTCGCCGAAGAAGCCGGCGAGGTGATTATTGCCGCTAAAAATGGGGTGGCCACTGACACCATTCACGAAGCGGCCGACTTGCTGTTTCACCTGCTCATTACCCTGTCGATGTCGGGGATTACCTTTGATGATGTATTGGCTGAGTTGGAACGTCGACACCAAGTCAATCCCCATCGCACCTAACCCTTCGATGTGTGGTATCCCCTACCTGTTTTACCTCCCCCCCGCTGTGGGCCCACTTCCCTCCACTCCTGAGGCCTTATTGTGATAGTCGCATGGTTAAAGGTGTTGCACGTGGCGATGGTCATGGCATGGATGGCCGGTTCTTTTTTTTTGGTCAGAATGCTGATTTATCATGCCGAGGCGTTGCAAGGGTCCGCCACCCCTGACGTCATGGACTTGCTTACCCAATCAGCCCGACGGGTGACGGTGATTATTCTTGTCCCTGCCATGCTGGTGTCGGTGGGGGCCGGGCTTGGGTTAACCTGGTTTACCGATGCGTGGATGGCCCCCTGGTGGCATGTCAAAATGGGGCTGGTCCTGCTGTTGATTGGCTATCAGGGATGGATGGAATGGATTCGTCGGCAACTGATGAAGGGGTATGTACCATTGCCACCTTCGGTGTTGCGGGTGGCCAACGAATGGCCCTTTGTGGCCATGCTGGGTGTGTTGGTGGCCGTGTATACCCGCATGCCCCACGAGGCCATGGCCGTGGCAGGGGGAGGCAGTGTGCTGTTGCTGTGGGTGGCCAGTCGCCGGTATCGCCCCGTCCGGTCGACGCCATCATCGTGATGGATATCCCCTGGGCCATTATTGATGCCAACGTCAACCGTGCCGCCGAAGGGTTGCGGGTGATTGAAGATTATTGTCGGTTTAGCCGTCATCATTCCGACTGGACCATCCGGTTGGCGGCTTTGCGTCACGAACTCAAACAATGCACGCCCAATTGGGTGGCCCAATTGCAAAGTCGCCACACCCCTGACGATGTGCGGGCGATGGCCCCCCATGTGCCCCGACCCGATGTGGTGGGGTTGTTAAGGGCCAATTTTGCCCGGGTGCAAGAAGCACTAAGGGTATTGGAAGAATGGTTGGGGAGCGACCCCTATGTCAGAATCCGCTATGCGTTGTATGACTTGGAACAGTCCATTGTGTTGGATGCGGCCCGCCCCGTCGTACCACGGGGGGTGTATGTGATTTCGGATTCACCCGACGTATTGGTTCAGGCGGCATCCCGGGGGGCGGCCATGGTGCAACTTCGTATGAAGCACGCGAGTAAAGGGCAGGTTTTTGATGCGGCCCAGTCGTTGCGGCCCCTCATTGGCGGGTGTCCCCTTATTATCAACGACGACGTGGATATTGCCGTGGCCATTGGGGCAGATGGGGTGCATACAGGCCAAGATTCCCTTCCCCTACCGGTGATTCGGCGTCAATTAGGGCCCCATCGACTGATGGGTCGCACCACGCATTCATTGCCTCAAGGCCAAGAAGCCGCCGCCCAAGGGGCTGATTACGTGAGTGTGGGCCCCATTTGGGACACCCCTTCCAAACCAGGTCGTCCGGGAATTGGGTTTGATTATTTGGCTGTTGCCACGACCTTGGGTATTCCGTTTGTGGCCATTGGGGGTATTGGCGTGGATACGGTGGCATCGGTGATGCCCCATCAACCCCACTTAATTGGGGTGATTCGAGGGGTCGATCACTTGGATGACCTGATCCAGATCATGGCCGCCCATGCATAACCCAGGCCATGCGGGGATTGACCGATTGTTTGCCGACCCCCATCGCACCGCCCCCTTTCGGTTTGATGACGAGGTAGCCGCTGTCTTTGATGACATGATCAGTCGTAGTGTGCCCCACTATGACCTCTTGCAAGCACTGATGGTCCGCGTGGTGCGTGCGTATGCACCCCCCGATGCCCATGTGTTGGATATGGGGTGTTCGACGGGCACCACATTGTGTGCCCTGGCCCTTGCCTTGCCTCATTTGAATGGTCTTGGCATTGATTCGAGTCCCCCCTTTATTGCCCAGGCCCGACACAAGGCCCAGACAATGGGCGTATCCGATCGGGTGCACTTTGATGTGGGGTGTTTACCCTCCCTTCCCTTGCCACCTGCCGATGTCATGGTGGCGTCCTTGGTCCTTCAATTTTTGCCGGTGGCGGACCGGGCCAAGGTACTCGTTAGCATGAGACAAGGTATCCGGTCAGGCGGGTTGGTGGTGGTAGTCGAAAAAACCACGCCTGAACACCCGATGCATCACGACCGATACGAACACATTTACCATGACATGAAACAATCACAAGGGTATTCTCAGGTTGAAATTCAAACCAAGAAAAAAGCATTGGAAGGGGTACTGGTTCCCCTGACACGGTCTCATAATGAGGCCTTGTTTCGTGAGGCTGGGTTTGTATGCGAGCCATTTTTTACTTGGATGGTGTTTTCGGGATGGGTATTGACCCCATGTTAACCGTCTCGGTGTGGGTGATTGATCATGTAACACCCTGCCCTCAGCCCGCTTTATCGGCCGCTGAGGAACGCCGACTGGCCAGCATGACGGAACCTCGAAAAACAGAATTTATGGCCTCTCGCCATTGGTTGCGGTACTTGCTGGCTCAAACCCTCCGTCAAGACCCCCGTCAGATTGCCATTACCACCTCGTCATCTGGCAAACCCATCATCCCCAAGCATCCGGTTCATTTTGGGTTGTCACACACCCATGGCCGGACCGCCATTGCCATTGCGTCTCAACCCGTTGGCATTGATCTGGTAAAGGTGTCACCCCGTCCGCAATTACTCACCCTTGCCCAACGGGTGTTTCACCCAGAGGATGTCCATGCCTTGCAATCGATCGAAGGGAAGGCACGCTTAACCTTGTTTTATCGGTTATGGGCCCGCCACGAAGCAGTGGTAAAAGCCATGGGCAAAGGGCTACTGTTTCCGGTGGGGTTCCCCTTATCACCCCATCGTCCCCCTTTATCCACAGAAGGCGACTGGTCCATTGAAGAATGGGCCTTGCCCCAGCAGTGGTGGGTGGCCGTGGCCGCCCAAACCCCTCGTCTGCAACTGAAAACCCATCATGACACGCCGTTACCCTACTAATCTGGTGTTAATTGGCATGCCGGGTTCCGGCAAAAGCACGGTGGGACGCCATTTGTCACGTTTAACCAAAAAAAAATGGCGGGATACCGATCATGCATTGTCTGAACGGTTGGGGCAACCCATTGCCTCGTTTTTTGCTACCCATGGCGAAGCGGCGTTTCGTGACGCCGAACACGCCTTGTTAACCGAGTGGTTATCGGTCACCAACATGGTACTGTCAACCGGGGGGGGGATTGTATGCCACGCACTGAATCGTCCCTTGTTGCGTGCCATTGGATACGTGGTCTTTATTGATGTCCCCTTGGCCGCCCTATGGGAACGCCTCAAAGAGGACCGCAAACGCCCATTGTTACAAACCGATCGGCCCTATGATGCATTGGCCTCCCTTTATCACACTCGGCATGCCCTCTATGAACGGTGTGCCCACCTCACCATTCCGGTTACCCAGTGGTCATCTCAGCACGTGGCCAAGGGTATTTTGACGGCCTTATCAGCATGAGTCGATCGGGTAGCGGGTGGCTTATTGCGTGGTGGTTATGGGCTGGCACCATCATGGGTCTTCAGCGGGGAGAGGGGCCACCCGAGGTGGTCCCGGCGCTGTATGTGATGCACACCCGACTGCCCAGTCGCATGATGGCCTTATCGGAGCGTGCCACCGATGTGGCCAGTCGTTGGGGGGCTTCGGTGAGTCCTTTTACGATGCCCACTCGAATGGGGAGTACGGGTAACCGGGGGGTGAGTGCGGCGTCTGCTCAGGCCACTTGGGTGGTATCGATACCACC
>RGUG01000431.1 GCA_010027915.1 bacterium
TACCCGGCAGGATCCGCCCATGCATTGGCCCGCATGATCATGCAAGACACCGTGTTACACCCATCCGAGTGGTTGGCCGCCCAGCTGGATGGGTTAGGGGCCAGCATGAGTCTGGAGGCAGGCATCGATGAGTGGGTGGTCAGCATTCGGTGCTTGGCATCGGTGCTGCCGGATGTCATGGGGTTAGTCGTCGAACGACTGGTCGCCCCTGGGTTTAAAGCGTCGGATTGGGATCGTGTCAAAAATGAACTCAAGGAAGACATTGCCCTTGGCATCGCCAACCCCGGACAATTGGCTGATCTGGCCCTTACCCAAATGATCTATGGCCGCCAGCATCCATTGGGCGTCCCGTTATGGGGGCATAGCAGCGATGTGGATGCCATGGGATTGGACGCATTAAAAGGCTTGCACGAACAATTTTTTGTTCGGGCGAATAGTCGGGTGGTCGTGGTGGGAGACGGCATGACCCCTACCACATTGGAATGGGTGGCCCCACTCGGTGAGATACCCCTGGGCAAGGCATCCCCCCCAAGTCAATCAGAGGTTCGCATGGGATATCCCACCCCACCTTGGGACGGGTTGGGACCTTTTTTGATGATGCAATTGGCCAATGTACCCATCGGGGGGGTATTCAATAGCCGACTCAACCTGCGATTAAGGGAAGAAAAAGGGATGACCTACGGGGTCCAATCCTATCTGACAGCCCACAAAACCGCCGGATACTTTGAAGCCGGTGGCTCCGTCAAAAAAGCCTATACCGCCCAGGCATTGGGTGACATGTGGGAGATCATCACCGACGTTCGTCAATCGGGGTTGACCCCCCAAGAATTAACCATGATCCAAGAGGTAACGAGACGGCGTGATGCCATGCGATATGAAACCCTGGATCAACAAGTGGGGTTGTTGCAACGCATCCAACAATTTGGGCTACCAACCGATTATTTAAACGCCCGACAAACCCTTGTTTCAGGGCTTGAGTTAAACGCACTCAATCAAGCAGCCCGTGCGTTATGGCAAGGGAAACCTTGTATGGTGGTCGTAGGGGATTACAACGAAATCGCACCCTATTTTGACCGATTG
>RGUG01000432.1 GCA_010027915.1 bacterium
TCTATGCCTCCAATAGTAGTTTCCGATTTGAAGAGTGATAATAATAATAATCAGGATAACACCAACAATAACACCAACAATAATAATAAGAGTAATACAGGTTATGTTTATGATGAAAGGATGCTTCATCATTTTGATCCTGTTGACCCGGAGCACCCAGAAAAGCCCGCAAGAATCACCTCGATTTACAAGAAGCTCCAGGAGGCCAAATTACTGGACCAAGCCCGACGAATTCCGATTCAAGTGAAATTAGCCGAATTTGGGCCTGAAGTGCAGGCCGTCCACGACCCGAAATACTGTCGAAAAGTGAACCAAAGCAGTCTGATTCGCAATGTGGAAGAATTGTACCGTTTCAGTGGGGACTTTGATTCGGTTTATTTCAATGCGAGCACGGCGATTTCGGCTACAGTTGCGGCCGTGGCCACGATTGAGCTGTGTAAAGCGATTGGACGGGGCGAAATTGAGAATGGCTTTGGGATAATTAGACCACCGGGACACCACGCCGAACCGGACCAGGCCATGGGGTTCTGTATTTACAACAATGTGGCCATTGCAGCGTCGACCCTTCTTCGACACGGTCTGGCCAAGCGAGTCTTGATCCTTGACTGGGACGTCCACCACGGAAACGGGACTCAAGACATTTTTGCCGCTTCAGGGGATGTTCTGTATGTGTCTGTGCATCGTCACGACGGGGGTCGTTTTTATCCGCACGTTCCTGAAGCTGGACACACTTTTGTGGGTTCCGGTAAAACGGGTGGTCTGGGTCGGAGTATCAATGTGGCCTGGAATGGTCCCGGATTCGGGGACGCTGATTATTTGTACGCCTTCAGTCGATTGATCATGCCGGTAGCCCGTGAATTCGACCCTGATTTCGTGATCGTTTCAGCGGGATTCGATGCTGCCTCCGGGGATCCCATTGGAGAATGCGAAGTGACCACTTTCGGGTACTCCATGATGCTCAGGGAGCTGATGACTCTGGCGGGGGGTCGTGTGGCTGTTATCCTCGAAGGGGGATACAATTTGGAGGTGATTTCAAAGTGTTACGAGGCGTGTGTGCGGACCCTTCTAAAACAACCAGC
>RGUG01000433.1 GCA_010027915.1 bacterium
CGGTGGCCATTCAGGGGCTGTTTGGTGCAGATCTTACCAGTGAGTCTCCCTTACAATCTCAAATCCAGCAAATCCCTGACACCACCTTGCCAGTGGCATCTAACGCCGAAACCATGCCCGTGGTGGATGCCGCCACAGGAAAACGTAGCACCCAATCGGTGGTGGTCATTCGGAACCAATTGTTTACCGATCAACTGGTCCCCTTGGCATTGACATTGGAATACCAGCCATGACCGATCGTCATTCTCACCCAAAATTTTCCCGTCTTTTTCGTTTAACCCCTGCGATTGGGGATTGGACCACCATTAATGAACGCCCCCAATCACCGCCGCGGGTGAGTATTCGCCCCGTTTCGAAAGCTGGCTTTGACTGCCTTCCCAAAGAACAGTTAGAAGTGGCCCATTATGTTCACTATCGATTGGCTGAATTACTGGGCACCCTCCTCTCGACTGACTTGGATATCAAGATTGAGTTGCATACCATTAAGGCCGCTCAGACCGTTACCCAACAATTTTCAACGGATATGGGCGAGGACCCGTTTGTTCAAACCACTGTACCCATTGGTTCAACTGGCTTTATGACCTTGGTACTGGATTGGCAGTTGGCCGAACAAATCGTGGACCGATTAAGTGGTGGGAGCGGTCAGCCATCGGGTGCCCATGATTTTACCGGCATTGAAATTGGCATGTTGGAATTTCAGCTAGAAGAAGTCATCCGCCAACTGCCCACCGCATGGCGTCAACCCCTGTTTCAGCAGGACCTTCATTTGGAGACCCGTGTGGGTAGCTTTAAACGACACCCCAAGATGAGTCCTCGAGAATCAGTGGTGGTATTTGAAATGGAATTTAGCATGGGGGGTGCCAAAACCGGGCGAATGTATTGGGGGTACCCCACCCAATCCCTGCGTCATCTGTTGTCTCAGTACGACCGTATCAGTGCGCACTTAACGCCTACAGTTTCCTTATCAGATGAGGCATTGCTCACTCAAAATGTCTTGATTCGTGCCGTATTGGGTGACGCCCAGGTGACCATGCAAGACCTTCAATCGTTACAATCTGGTG
>RGUG01000434.1 GCA_010027915.1 bacterium
AGTGATACAACAGACCGTTTCACGGTCTCAATCTGAGGGGTGGGGTCACGTCCGTCGGGGTGGGGAGATAAGGTTAACCCATCAAAATGGCGACATTGACGCCACCCCCTGCACGGTTAACAAGGGTTGCAGGGGGCCAATCCGGCACCAAAAAACGGTTGGCTCAACATCCGCCCCTCATCCCTCACTGATTGGGTTGTTCAACCCAATCATCGTCTATTCAAACATTCACCATTCAAAATTGACGTCATCCCCCCACATGATAAAGTGGTCGTCTGATGTCAACCCACTCACGCAATATCTTGTTCATTGGCACCCTACTCGCCCTGCTCACCTGGGGGCACATGACCACGGCCCAAGACAGTCAGCCATTTCTAAACCCTCCCCCACCATCATCCCCCGCCGGATCCTCACTGGCCACCGAAGTGGCCGCACTTAAACTGGAGATAATCAAACTAAAAAACCAACCCAAAACCGTCGGCATGGATCGTTCTGACCGAGACCGAATGGACCGAATGCAACAAGACCTCTTACAAACCAAGGCCGAGCTACAACGTGTTCGACGGGAAATGGATGACCTTAACAGTGAACTCAAACGATTCAAAAACCTGTTTTTCAAGCATTTTTAGTCCCCCCCATCACCAACAAGGAGTCATCCCCATGCCAATACGTCACCTCATCATCACCATCTGGCTACTTTGTATTGGGCTGACCCCCCTATTCGCCCTTTCGTTCTCAATGGCGGGTGCCACGTCGGTCTCATCATGGATTCAGCGTGTGACCCCCATGGTATACGAAGAACTGGGTGTTAGCATGAATTATCAACCCATTGGGTCCCAAAAAGGGGTCTTATCACTGGCCAACCAGGCCAATATTCTGGCCATCTCGGATGTGTCACTCCAAGCCTTTGATGACTACCCCATCCAACAATACACCCAAATCCCCATTGTGCTCACAGGCATTGCCATCGTGGTCAATCTGCCCGATATCCCGGTACTCAAATTAAACAGTCACCTCCTAAGCGATATCATCACAGGGGCCATATCCCAGT
>RGUG01000435.1 GCA_010027915.1 bacterium
CATGAGCTCGAGAATGCCGCTCACAGCAGCCTTTAGAAAGACAGTGACATCCTGTTGGATCCGCCTTTTTTAGATGCCGCTCGGGGAGCCCATGGTAACTAAACAGAAGATGATCGACGTCATTCATTACCGGCGCGATTTTTGCCGCCAAGGACGAAATGTAGGCCGGGTGCGAATAAAAGGGGGGAACCACGGATGTCGACATATGAGGCGCGCGCCGCGCGATCGCGCGATCAAATTCGACGACCGCCGTCGTCACGCTAGACATGGCATGATGCGGATACATTGGAACAAGAACGATATGATGCACCCCTTGAGCCGCGAGTTCCTGCACAGCCGATTCGACGGACGGATTACCGTATCTCATTCCAAGGGCGATGGGAGAGCCAATATGACGCCGCAAATCGGCCACAAATCGACGACTAATTGTAACTAAGGGGGACCCTTCTTCGGTCCATACACTTCGATACGCCTCTGCGGATTCAGCAGGTCTCGATCGCAAAATACCCAATTCAACAATCAACCACCGCAGCAAAAAGGGAACATCGATGACGCAAGGATCCATCAAAAATTGACGCAAATACCGACGAACGTCTGGAACCGATGGCGAGTCCGGCGATCCTAAATTGGCGATCAAAATCCCTGTCTTCATAGGTGCAATCTACCAGAGGAAAAAAGCAGGCACAATTAGAAGATTTACAATATGTCATTTTGTTATTCATACTATATTTAAATGACACCAAAACAAATAACAATTTGGGCCAGTGTCGGCGTACTCGCGCTGGGCGTCGGAATGCGGATGGCCACCCCCACGATCCCCGATGTGGCAACACCTACAACGTCGACCAACGAACCCCGTCGTCCCAATCTCTCCCACTCACCCCCAATGATCCAAGTCCAAATTTCAGGGGCAGTGGTAAATCCGGGGATCTATAAAGTTAAAAAAGGGACTAGAATCGCAGAGCTCATTACCCTGGCCGGAGGGATTCAACATTCCGCAGACGACAGCACAATCAACTATGTTGGCAAAGCAAGGGACGGACAACACATT
>RGUG01000436.1 GCA_010027915.1 bacterium
CAAAATTTTGCCGCTCCTCCGCCTGCGAACAACCTGTGGCACCCACCGGGCCCGCGCAATCGGTGCGGGCCGCCACTTTGGCGAAGCTCAACTCGCGGTTGACGGAATACTCGGTGTAGCTGGCCGCATTGGTTAAAAAATTGTAACGGGTGCCTTGAGACGTGGTACTCGTGAGACTGGCATCGTCCAAGGTGCCCCCGATGGTGGTCCAGTCGTTGCCGGATAAAAAGACCGGTTCGAACATCACCCTTCGATATCCGCCCGTCACCACCCCCGGATTATCCCCGGAAGCGTGCAGTTTCAGAATCACCACAGCGCCGCTTGCGGGCATCCCTCTAGCCCGAACCCGGGCGGTAAGGGAAATCTTGCTTAAGTTCGTTTGGCCAAGGCCACCGGCCGTGTAGGGGGTGTTGATGGTCCCGAGAGTCACGTTGGCCGCCCAACCGCCAAAATAGGTGCCATTGCTGACAGCACTGGCGTTGGGTGTCAGAGCCAAGTATCCGCTGGTGGGAGCGCTGGGAAAAAGACCGCTGTTGGTGGTCGTCGGTCGAAGGGTGGATACCCCGTTGCCCGGTAATCCGGTTAGTGCGGTGGAACCCCAACCCGCGTACGTTGAGTTGGTGTCGTTAAAATTGAGGTTGAGGTAGGTCGTGGTGGTTTGTGCCTGGGTCGAAGAGAACGCGATCACCCAAAGGAACAAGGTGCCGATCGCCCCTAAAAGCGTACGGGGTATCATAGGACTATACTATATTCTGAAAAATCATTTTGTCAATGGCCTGATAATTGAAAAAATTACTAAAATTCTATTGTTAATCATCGGTTTATGCATGGGAGTAGAATGATTATTTTGCCATACCGAGGCATTGTAGATTTGACCCCAAAGCGGTCAAAATGTTGAAAGTTTTATTGAAGATTCGCCAAAAATCCATCGACGATCCAAGGCTCGTTGGAGACCTAGAAAGGCGCACGAAAAGAGGTTTGATTTTATTTAAGCGTTAATCGGCTGACGGTACCGGTGGACGGAAAAGGCCGGACCTGAGTTTGGGCTCAA
>RGUG01000437.1 GCA_010027915.1 bacterium
GCATCTCATCCGGAACAAAAACACGAAAACCTTCAAAAAAATCGCATCGATCGAGTCCAAGATTAAATGATGTTTGACGGGAACGCCGATAGTGAAGGACGAAAGGAACCTCGCGACCCTGCTCGAATTCATGAGCATCTTCCGAGTCAATTTGAAGTACGCGGCGCGCGAGTTCGTCTTCCGCCTCGTCAAAGAAGACGTCATAAGTATGCCCAAGCTCGTCGTCGAAGAAATCCGGAGCACCTTCTTGGACCCCAAGGAGCGCGAGGCGTACGAAGACCTCCTCGTCGACGGCCGGGCGGCGCTCGCGGCGTACAAGGCGTACGCGGACGGCGAGGGCCGCATGGAGATCCTCAAGATCATCCTTCGCCTTCGCCAGTGCGTCGCCAACGTCAACACCGTGCCTATGTACGACGACCCGGACAAGTTTTACGAGGGCACGTCGACCAAGCTCAAGATGCTCGAGGACGACGTCATGTCGTCACCGATGCAAAAAACGATCATCTTCTTTACTTTCCACAAAGAAGCCGATCGTATTGCGAAGATGCTCGCATCGCACGGGCTCGCGTCCGCCCGGCTCGACGGCAAGGTCAAGTTCGGCGACCGGACCAAGGAGATAGAACGGTTCGAAAAGGACCCGTCGTGCAACTTCTTCCTGGTTCAGATCGACGCGGGCGGCATAGGGCTGAACCTGCAGATGGCGACGCGGATTTACATGAACGGTATCCACTGGAACGGTACGAGCGACGTGCAAGCAATTGCACGGGCGTACCGCATCGGCCAGACGAAGCCCGTCGTGGTGAAGCGTTTGATCATAGACCAGACGATAGACGACGCAATAATAGGTATCCAGCAAAAGAAGTTCGAATGCGCATCGGATATCCTAAACGATCCTCGCATCAAGTCTACTTTGACGAAGAAGTCTTCTGGGATGTTCATGCGGCTCGCTGAAGCGTTATTCGGCATGTAACTTGAGTATCCGGGGGTATCCTGGGGTATATTTTTTTTAAAAACTTTCAAAGTCGAGTGTCATTTGTCCCCGGAAATGACA
>RGUG01000438.1 GCA_010027915.1 bacterium
GGTGGCAATGACTCGAACCGAATATCCCTTTAACACAAGTCGAGCAAACTCACGCTCTGCATCACTAAGGCCCCAGGAATCAAATTGGCGATCCAGTATTTCTGCCAGATTACGCAAATATTTTTCAGACTCTCGTCGCCAAACCTGAACCTCTTCAGAAGAACGCACCAACATCGACCGCGACTCACGAAGTGAACGCGCCATTTTAAAATAATTAAGCCCCAATGCGATCATCCCCACAACCGATAGGGCCACAACGAAGCACTCCACCAACAGATGCGCGACCTAAAGCCCCCCCTCCGAAGTCCGCAACGATATCGAATGTCATACCCGCCCCAATCGCCATTAGGACGGAAAAAATCAAAATGGTATCGTTACGACCCAAAAAAGTTACTCCGCCTCCGAGGGGCCAACACTACTATTTGGATCACGCAATTCTATATGCCTAATTTGTCCACCCAAATGGGCGACGTAGCCCAGACTCACCGTGTTCACAACCGACATTAGGAATACTCCCACCAACATCCACTTTCGCAATGAAAAATTCCAGACCACGATTGAAAGTCCCGCTGCGGCACCCGTTATGAGCGCCAACGCCAATGCCAATTCCGCAGCTTCTTCGTGTTTTTCTATAAATGCTTCAGAAATACCCGGATACTGCTGTAATGCCCCCAACTGCGGTACCAGCAGAAATAGAGCGAGACCCCACAACATTCCAAGTCACCCCGTCCCAGCGATAGACACTTAGTGCTAAGCCGGTTGCCTCCGAAAACGAAACGTAGACTTTATTCCCGGTGACACAATAGATCATTGGCTGCCCAGAAGTATCCCCAAAGCTACTACCGACCGTCTGCCATGCTGTCCCATCATACTTCGACACATACACCACATTACCGAACATTACTGCGACGTAAGGCGTACCGTCGGGGGCTACATGCATTGATTGATAGGAGTGATTAGAGGGATTCAAATTAACCGTGGTCGCTGTCCAGTCTTGAGCCCAAATCGAACAAGTCCCCACCAACACGACAAAAAACGCCCCCAAAATCC
>RGUG01000439.1 GCA_010027915.1 bacterium
CTGCAACTCCAGCATACTGAGTTCTGGCAGCCTCATTATTGTATAAGAGCGACGATGGCGCTTCCTTTCCCATGGTAGCCGACACATCTACACACAGCTCATGTGAACTACCCTGCCGGTCCATCCGAGGCATGACGATGCGCTGTATTCTGCCACCCCAACCGTCCCGATCGAATATCCATTGACGGGGTAAATTTTCAAAAAATGGCTGCAGGGCGCTGCCCCCTTGAATCGTCAAAAAAAACATCAGGAACAAGATGAGCAGGAATGCGGGGATCCCCAGCACAGGGTGCAATAAAAAATGATCGAGTCGATCTGTTTTCGGCGTAGCGAGTACGGGCATTTGAATACGTTGGCACAGCGCATCGATCCAGGCATAGCGCGCTTGGGCGATCAACACATCTGGCCCTGGCGTGTTTTCTAGCTGTAGTAATGATTGGCGATCCCCGATTGTTGGGGGATAAGGCACACAGGCCCATATTTTAGGACAGGGGGGCACCACCATCGCAGTACGCAAGGCTGCGAGACCTTCTCGACGGCTTGCAGAAATCGGGATCACTGGGCAACCCAACGCATGCGCTAACTTATCCAGGTCTAGATGGGGATGGAGTGGCGAGTACACGTCCATCATATTCAGCGCCAAGATCACAGCAAATCCACGTTCTCGTAACTGGATCGTTAAGTACAAGTGACGTGCCAACTGGGTAGCATCGACAACTTGTACGATCACCTGCCAAGATTCTTCCGTCAATTGGGAATGGGTGACCCACTGATCGGTGGCCATGGTCGCCACGTCACCTGCCAACGTGTAGATCCCCGGCAGATCGACAATATGCAGGCGGGTATTCTGGACCATGCAGATCCCTTCTCTGCGTTCAACCGTCACCCCGCTCCAATTACCGACACGTTGACTCGCACCGGTTAAGGCGTTGAACAGTGTCGTCTTACCGCTATTGGGATTTCCGATCAATGCGATCTTCTCGGTCATGAGGGGGTTCCTTCAGTACAAGGCCCTAAGATCAGGCATGCCAGATCGGACAGCCGCACGCT
>RGUG01000440.1 GCA_010027915.1 bacterium
ATCCATAGTGGGCATAGAAGGGCCGTAGTAGGGTGCGACATTGGGTCACGATCACCTGCGGCCAATGGGGGAACTGAAGGTAGAACAACCATGCCACCACAAAACCTGCGACCGTCAGACCAAAGAGTCCATGTTGGAACCCCTCCATAGCAAGATGTAGCGGATGGGTCGTCGGCCACGCATGCGGTTGCATGAGACTATATCCAAAGAAATTTCCTAGCCATGGCCAAGTGACATATCCCACGATCGCTGCAGGCACCGCCAAGAGGATTAACGGTAGCCGCATTACCCAGGGCGTTTCATGGGCATGATGGGCCGCACGGGGCTTTCCATGGAACACCAAGAACATCAGTCGGAAACTGTAGAGCGCGGTGATAAAGACCCCTGCGACCAATAGTATATGGGCGATATGGGCGATGTCACCGGGTGCATGGGCAACAGACTCGATAATATAGTCTTTGGAGTAGAAGCCGGAAAACCCTGGAAACCCTACCAAGGCTAAAGTCCCGACCCACATGCACGCACACGTCACAGGGAGGTGACGCCATAGTCCGCCCATTTGGCGGATATCTTGGACGTGGTGCAGCGCGATAATCACACTGCCTGCACCCAAGAAGAGGAGGGCTTTAAAAAATGCATGGGTCATCACGTGAAAAACCCCGGCAGCATACGCCGAAACGCCCAGCGCAGTGATCATATACCCCAGTTGGGATAAGGTGGAATAAGCCACCACCCGTTTGATGTCTTGCTGGATAATGCCCAACAACCCCATCAAAAAGCTCGTCAATGCCCCGATGATAACAATCATCGACAAGGTCGCCGGTGCTTGTTCAAAAAGCGGAGAGAGTCTTGCCACCATAAAGATCCCGGCCGTGACCATGGTGGCCGCATGGATCAACGCGGAAATGGGCGTGGGACCTTCCATCGAGTCTGGCAGCCATACATGCAAGGGGATCTGCGCAGATTTACCCATTGCGCCGATGAATAGCAGGAATGTGATGGCGGTACAAACAGAGATTGTGCCAAAACCATAGTCAAAGGGGGCAATGT
>RGUG01000045.1 GCA_010027915.1 bacterium
CCTTGTCCGGATTGGGGGTTGCAGACCGGTGATACCTTATGGATGGGACGCAATGGGACCAGTGGTCATCGGGCGGTCGGGATGGATATGCACCGTGTGGATTGGGACACCTGTTTGGACAGGCTGATTTTTCCTCCCCCTTTTTATTCCCCTGTGGGTCAAGCCCCATTGTCACCCCATATGAGGCCCATGGGGTGCCTACTGGGCATGACGGATGGGTCGTCGTGTGGTCGCCATGATGGGGTGTGTGGGGTAATGGCCTGACGGGCGACGGTTAGCCCGTATTTGAGTTCCTGATGGTGCAGTGGGGTTGAGTGTCACTGGCCGGGTGGCCGTATTCCCTTCCGTGATGCTGGGTTCCTGTTATAACCAGTCAAACCGGCTTGATTGATTTTGTGTGCCATGACCCTGTGCAGTTACTCAGGTTATCTGATTTGACTCATTATTGACTGGTTTTTGGTTGAAGAGGATTTGCTTGATCACTGGTGATCCGGGCGGGATTCGAACCCGCGGCCACTTGATTAAAAGTCAAGTGCTCTACCAGCTGAGCTACCGGATCAGCAGGGGCATTTACTTTATACGATCCTACCTGAGCTTGCAAGAACTTCAGGTCTTGGCTAATCGGGTGTTTTACCGTATGCCTCTAAAAATCCCATTGAGGCGGCGATCCCCCGTTGGATATTGGCCAGGGACATTTGCTCATTGGGTGCATGAATGCGGTCTTCTGGTAAATTCAAACCCATTAACACCGTGTCCAGTCCCAATAGCCGCTTAAACTCTGCCACAATCGGAATGGTTCCTCCCTCCCCCTGAAAAACAGGGGTTACCCCAAATGCTTGTTGTAAGCCTGTCATCGCAGCTGTTACAGCGGGGTGATGGGGATCGACTACCGCAGGGTGTGCTTTTGAGCAGACATGCCAGGATACCTGGCAATACGATGGCGTCATGGCCTCAATGGCACGCCCAAATGACGCAATGATGGTATCGGGGTCTTGGTCGGCCACCAGTCGCATGCTGACTTTGGCATGGGCTTGGGCCGGTATGACGGTTTTTTCTCCCTCTAATGTATACCCCCCCCATAGACCGTTAATGTCAAACGTGGGGCGGTACCACCGTTGTTCATAAGGGTGAAACCCCCGTTCCCCCAGTAGCTCACGGGCCCCAATGCTGGCGGCATAGGTATCGGCGTTAAAGCCCAATGCGGCAATTTCAGCCGATCGTTCGGCTCGGATGGGCCTAACCCCCTCATAAAAACCAGGGATGGTGACGCGCTGGTGTGAGTCTTTGAATTGCGATAACAATGTGACCAGGGCCCCAATGGCATTGGGTACGGCCCCCCCATGTTGACCCGAATGCAAATCCCCGCTCAATGTTGTCAGGGTTAGTTCGATATATACCAACCCCCGCAAACTGGTGCATAATGAGGGTCGGTTTTCGGCCAGCATGGGTGTGTCGGATACCAATGCAATGTCTGCTGTCAGCGTGTCGCGATAGGATCTCAAGACATCGGGTAAATGCACACTCCCTGTTTCTTCTTCCCCTTCGATGATGACCGTGACATTGACCGGCAAGGTGCCGGTGGTTCGTAACCCATACTCAATGGCTTTTAAATGACAAAAAATTTGCCCCTTGTTATCCGATGCCCCACGGGCAATCAGTTGCCCATCTTGGATGACGGGTTCAAATGGCCCATGATGCCACAACGCCACCGGATCGGGTGGTTGTACATCGTAATGTCCGTAAATCAATACGGTGGGGGCCTGCGGTGCCCCATGCCATGTCCCAATGATCACCGGGTTTCCTGGGGTTTCCACACGGGTAACCGACAACCCATAGTGGGCCATGAGGTCAGCCGTATAGGCGGCACAGGCCAATACGTCATGCCGATAGGCAGGATCGGCACTCACCGATGCAAACCGCAACCACGCGATTAACTCTTGCAATGCCACATCCCATTCGGCGGCAGGTAAGATCATCGGGTAAACAATCGGGGCCAAAAGGCCAGCCACATCATCACCAACTGGGACGCATTAAACAGCATCAACCAGAAAAAGGCTTGGTCCATAAACCCATAACTGTGTAACCCCACACCCAGCATATTGACCCCAAACCAACTAAAAGCCGTCACCACATTGCCAAAAATGGCCATCACCCACAGCCCACGCTCCCGAATCATCCCGCCCCATCGGGCATGCAATACCGCAGCCACCCACACACATATGATAAAGGCCCCGTTTTCTTTGGGGTCCCATCCCCAAAACCGTCCCCAAGACTGATCCGCCCAAATACCGCCCAATACGGTTCCGACAAAAGAAAACAATAGACCCACACACAAGGTGCCATACACCATGCGGGTGAGGCTGGTCTTCATTGCGGGGTCCATCCGACGACACAACAATCGAATCACTCCTACATTGGCCAATGCCCCCGCCAAAAACACCGCCCCATACCCTATACAGATGGTGACCACGTGCGTGGCCAACCAAAAGTTAGAGTCTAATACGGCCTGCATCATTTCCATGGTATCACCCTGCAAGGACAAATGATGGGCAATTAATAACGTTAAAAATCCCAGTACCCCTGCCACCAAGGTGCCCAATCCCATCCGAGATCGCCGTTCAATCCATAAGGCCAATAAAATGGCCACCCATCCCACAAACACTGCCGATGTGTACAAATTGGTGACGGGCGGACGCCCCAATAACGCCATTCTCAACGCAATCGAGAGGGTGTGTCCTATCCAGGCAAGCCAGGCCAGTCGGGTGGCCAAGGTAAAGACCCACGGCCTGGGCCATAACCAACCAATCAAGACCAACAATGATACACCCCCATACACCATCAGCCATTTCATCATCACGTCGCCTTGGTTGAATTGGGCTTCTATTCGGCATTTCAGGGTTTCAGTGGGTATCAGGCGATGGGCCACTTGCTGCCATTCTGACACGGCTTGGTTAAACGCACGGGGATTTTTTTCATCCACCGCGCCCAATACGTCGGTGACCAAAGGGGCCACTGGGTGGGGATGGGGATCTTTTAATGCCACCAAATACCCATCCCCCACCGATTTCCATACCCCATTGGCAGCGTCAGGGGGGCACATACGAAACGCACTGGCATTGGCAATGTGCTGAAACTGCTTAAAATACAGTACCAACTCTGCCATCCCGCTATCTACTGACTCGCCGGATAGATGGGCCATCAATTGGGGGCGATAGGTCGGCAACACGGTTTGATAGCGGGTGGCATAGACCGAAAAAGAGGGAATCCCTTCGGGTTGGGCCGTGTTTTTGAGCTGGGTATAAAACGATAGGTTTTGACGCAATCTCATCCATTCCCGATCGGCTTGGGTTCTCATGCCATTGGGTTTGGATAGGGCGTGCTGGGCGGCGGTGTCAATGACAGACAAGTAGGGTAGCAAGGCCTTAAAGGATAGAACGGGTTTGGATTCGGGGTTTTGATTGAGTGCATTTAATACCTCACTCTGACGCACCATAAACAATGGCATGTCATCGGTGCCATATAGCATCACCGTCACCAGCCACTCGGTGGGGGATTGGACTGACGGGGTGACCCCTTTGAGGGACTGATTGCCTTTAAAGGACAACAAGGTCGACCGCGCCACTGTATCCAGGGGTTTGACGCGCCCCAGATGCAACACGGGTACCGACCCTAGTCCCTCCCAGTTCATAGGGCCAGATGAGCGGGGAATGAGTCCGCTTAATACCACGCCCCCTACCAATGCCACCACGGCCCATAGCCAAGCGGTTTTCATGGGTGCTGCCTCCGATACCGCATGAGTGAGAGACCAAAATGAATCAGTAGCCCAACGGTCATGATGGCCGTGGATACATAGGGTACCCACCACCCGGGGTTGGATACCACTTGCAAGACCGTTGACTTGCCATCTTGGCCAAACGACGCTTGAAAATGGGCGTTGCCCCCCATTCGCAAGGGATGATTCATGGAAATGGTGGCCCGGTGGGTGTGTCCATCGGGTTCCATAACGGTCACGGCCGACGCAAAATGCTTGGGTGTGTTGGTGTCGGTGTAATAAGAATGGGAGAATTCATCCAACCGAATGCGATAGGGGTGATAAACCCGCTGGGGCCGTAATGAGAGTGAGTAGGTGACCCCATTTACCACAATGGATTGGGGGGCCCCTAAGCCAGTGGATAACAGCCATGTCCCAAGTAACTGCTTGCCCTGGGTGAGGGAGACCAGCACGGCGGACTGGTTGCGAAAATCATCGCGTAGAATGGGGGGCATCGGGAACACCGTGATGTGCTGTCCGAGCCCGTGCGTGGCTTTTGGTAACCCTTGTCCCACGGTGGCGTTCATTTCAAGTCGGGTGTTTTGATACCAATGGGTGACGGTCAGTTCAAAGGGCACTTGAGGCGGGCGTAGAACGTGGCCTGGTTTTAATAACGCTTCGGGTATGGACCACTGTCGGTTTTGGGTTGGGCTCAGGGGGGTTTCAATGGCCAATTCCGTGGTACGAAGTTGTTCGGAATACGATACGGTTTGACCCTCTTGGATCACCATTTGGCTTTCGATGGTTTGGATGGCGGATAATCCCGATCCGATCAACAACGTTAACAACCCCACATGGGTGAGCCATAGCCCGATTTTGGCTTTGGTCCATTTAAACCGGGTGATGTGGGCCACCAATAAATTCACAACCAACAATCCCCCCAATACACCCCCACCTAAAAATACCGGGATGTCACCCCATGGGGATTGCCACCAGATGAATGCCTGGCCAAAATACCGTTGGTTGGCCACGTAAATACCGGTTTCGACTTGGGCGAGGGTCATGAAAAATACCAAGACCCCCATGGCGATTAACAAACAGACGGTTAATTGCAAGGAAGACCAAAATGCGATGAGTCGTCGGCTGATTATTCCCATTGACCACCCTTGATGTAGGTCTCCATGGCACGCTGGGCAGTGGTCAAATGACGGGAGGGTCCTACCACCTTAAAAAACCACGTATTGTCCCCCTTTTGATGCATATACACCGCCATGCTGTGGGGTGTGTGCCGGATGACGACCAGCTGGTAAGCAACCCCATTAAGAAGGAGTGATTGGGTGGGGGGTGGGGTGGTGAGTGGTGCCAAACCCAATTGTCCCCGCCATCGGTTTACATTGCCCAATAAGCCGCCGGCACCACCTGATAACATTGACACCGAGGCGTCCACCCGATCGGTTTGAATGGGAATATCAAACCGTGCCAAAAGAAAGGCCCCGGCTGGCTTGGGAATCCAATTGGACGGGGGGGTAGCGGTCCATTGGGTCGTGGCTTGGGTTATGGCAACGGGTTCATCAATGGGGACATCGGAGACGGTCATGCGGGGGGATTGACACCCTGTCATGATCATCGCAATGACCCCTATCAGGGCACCCGTTCCGAGCCATTGACGCCCAACCGATGGGGGGGCGATCTCATCGATCGGGTGAAGCTGTAGCCGTTTGGGGGAGACTCTTTTTAGGGGGCGGTTGGCAGCTCTTTTCATGGGGCATCAGTGTATCAGCTTCACCCCATTCGTCCCATAGTCAATCAAGAGTGAATGGATGCGTTGGCTCATGTTGACTTCCCTTAATCTCGTTTATTCGACCAGGCTGGGCATGTCGCACAGAAGGGTACCTTTCGTGAGTGGTATGGGGACCCTTGGGTACATGTGGGGGGCTTTCCTTATCCAATGATCATTCTGCCGTCCATTCTTCCATAGTGGGGCCCAACCCAGATCGGTTACGACGTTGTGGTTTTTTGACTGAAATCATGACCCTGTTTTTTCCGATAACCCCACCACGACATGGACAAGCGTGTCATGATCTTTAAAATGAGATGAAAGGCGTCTATCATGATTCCAGCCACTTCTGCTGCCACTTCTGCTGCCTCTTCTGCTGCCTCTTCTGCTTCATCCTTAAGCGCGATGGGGGCATCACCGGCAGCGGCACTAGGGTCCCTACACCCCCAGGAGTTACCAACCCATTGGTCTGATTACTTTGTGCCGGGTACGTCGGTTGACCACCAACGTGCGGTGTTTGAATCCATTTCTTCCATGATTTCTTCTGAACGATTGGCTCAATTAACCCAGGGCCAAACGGATATCCGGATGATCGTCAATGAATGCTTACGCATCCGTATCGACAGAGCCCATCGCAATTCGGTGCTTCCTCGTTTGGATTTTCGGGGGTTACGCCTTGATGATTGGACTCCGCCTACTGAGTCACAGGCGACGCTATTGGCTGAGGGACAGCCTGTTATTTTTGCGAGGGAACCGTTAAACCGAATAATGGTGCACAATATCGATTTCTCTGGGGCATCATTGGTTGGGGCTAGGCTGTCGCATCATGATTTTAATGCGTGTACGTTTCGTCACGTGGACCTCACGCGTACTGAATTAAGTGGGTGTGTCTTTGCCATGATAACCATTAATTCGGATACCCGGTTTGCCAAACGAGAAGAGTTGAACAGTTATTTACTTTCTACCCTAGGGGTGAAGCAGGGTGAGGATAAGTCGTTAAACTCTGCATTGAGATGGAGTGAGTTGATTAATGCGGTCGTGACGGTTGATCGTGCGATCGCTGGGTTGCCCCTTAGATTGACTGCCGTACCTACATTGTTTACCCAATGGCGTTCTTCTGATACAGGTCGTCAACTCATCGATCAATGCAAGCAATTAAAACGCTTGTTACCACCTGATCAAATCGATTGGTTACGATCTCTGTTACGATTTTCTTTTGTTAATCATGTGACGCACGATGCGATCATGAAGTGTATGGGCCCGGAGTCATACGAGAACCCCGAGATGGGCATGGTGGTAACGTGGATAGCCCAAGATATCTCCCATACGGTGGGTATGCTTGTCCCTGATGTCCGTGATAAGCTTGTCCCTGCGTTGATTAGATGGATGATGGACCCCATGTCAGGCATGGACCCCATGTTAGTCACTTTATTATCAAAATTATCAACACCACCCCTTACTCCCAGTGTAGCATCTTAAAACTTACGATGTACTTACTTATGGACAGTGGCAATAAAAGAAGTGTAACAAAAAAGCCCGCTCATACTTTTTTAATGAGGCATCCCTTGGTTAATTGAAACATGAGGGATCAAACGTTTTGGATAGCCTTGGATTTCAAACTCAAGTACAACATGATCGTTGTGATAGGGCCAAAGAATTCAAGTGGGCGAACGCTGCATCGGAGTATGGGGGGCGACTAGGGCGTTGCGGACCGCTTGAGATTGGATATGATAGGCACTGGGGTTATCGATTGAATGCCTTCGACATAAGGTTGGATGATGGTATTTTGCCAATATCACCATAAGGGGTACAGCCAAATTGGCCCATGACCCCACCTTATCGTGAATCGATTGAATACCCTAGGATGATGTGGTCGAAGGGTCGGTTATGGGGTGTCACGGCTCTCACAATCACCTGCTTGGCAGATAAGGGGGCCTCATGACGTTGCCAAAGACGCAACGGGCATTGATGCTCAATGCGGTTGTTGTATGGATTCTTTAGTACTGGGCTTTGTTGTGCACTGGTACGTTGAGCATTCATTTTTGACACTGTGGCATGATCCACCCAAAAATTAACACGTGATATTCAATGAAAACGGTGTTACAATGCCCCGTTTGGCATGACATGATGCCCAGGGGGATCAATGGGTGGTATTCAGAAGTGAGGGAAGGCATGACAGTAACCGTTATAGTAGGGGCCCAGTGGGGCGATGAAGGCAAAGGGAAAATCACCGATATATTAGCTGAACAGGTAGAGTGGGTCGTCCGTTATCAGGGCGGCAACAATGCCGGTCACACCGTGGTGGTGGGGGACAAAAAATTCAAACTGCATTTGATTCCGTCGGGTATTTTATACGATTCTTGTGTATCGGTATTGGGCAATGGCGTGGTCATCGATCCGGAGGGGTTGTGTGGCGAAATGGATGCCCTGACCCAAGAAGGTATTTTAATTTCCCCGGAGAAATTTAAAATATCCAGTATTGCCCATGTCATTTTACCTTACCATCGGGTTTTGGACCGTCAGCAAGAATCGTCGCGCGGCGGCAATAAAATTGGCACCACCGGACGGGGGATTGGTCCTGCTTACACCGACAAAGTGTCACGCCGTGGGATTCGATTGTTGGATTTGTTAAAACCGGATCGCTTCTTGGCCTTGCTTCAACAAGCCCGATGGGACACCGTGTTGCCGGATTCGGGCTTGGTTCTAGAGGAGGTTTGGCAACAGTACGTCGCCTTGGGTCAGCGATTGGCACCCTTTATGGCCGATACCTCTTGCTTGATCAATGAGGCCATCTCGTCGGGTCAGCGGGTGATTTTAGAGGGGGCGCAAGGCACGTTTTTGGATGTGGATCATGGCACCTATCCTTACGTGACGTCGT
>RGUG01000441.1 GCA_010027915.1 bacterium
GGTCCAGTTCACAAAAGACTCGGCCAGGTCGGTGGTTTTCTTGGGATCATAAGTCACCGAATTGTCGTTGCGCTGCAAGAAGGTGACTCGTACCTCGGTAGCGGAAGCCTGGCTGACTTCGATGGGCGAGGCCGTGTTAAAGGTCGGGTCGGTCCCGAAGGCAAACTCGGTCAAATTGTTCATTCCGTCGCCATCCGGATCATCGGTGCGCAGGGCCGGAGAAGAACCCACCGTGTATCCATAAGAAGCAATCCAGTCATCATACGGAGATGAGGTGGCTTCCGTGGCGGTGATCTCCATCATCGGCGTACGGTCGTTCCAGCCCGGCGCGGTTTCAAAAACAATAATATCCTTATCGGAGGAAAATACCCGCATCACGGAGCCCGGATTCACATCCGTGCCCACAAAGGGAGCGAAGTCAAAGGTACCGTAATTCAGGGAATTGTACGGACCCGCGGTACCCATAGGCTGAAAGCCGTCGTTTTGGGTATTATAAGCCACCGAAACCAGAACGGTGTTGGGAAGCGTGATATTTTCCGAGGAGAAATCAAAGGCGATATTGAAGGCCATGCCGCTGTAACCAGGAGCCGGCTGGGACCAAGGGATCAGGGTGCTGACGGTTTTCGTGGCCAGAATTTCAGAAGCATCCGATTTCCAGACCGTCAACATGATGGGGTGGTACCAACCCGAGTTGTTGGCAGCGTACAGGGACGCCCAGTCCGCCGATTTTGCATGCGTCACCATTGTGATAGTGACGGTGTCTAATTTACGGGCCGTTCCGGCCAAGGCGACGACATTGCCCAGTTCGGTTGTATTTTGCGCTTCAAAACCATGGCTGTAGTAACTGCTGTCGTAGCCCGTCTGCCCTTCGGCAGGAATATTATCAAAGACCACCACTGCCCCTTGGCTGATCAGGGGCAATACTCCAATAAATATACCCATAGTTAGGGCAAAGACTTGGGAAAGCATTCTTTTGTAATATGGAACACTCTTCTTATTTTTGCAAGGGGGGTTGGATTTATTAGTTTTTATATAAAATGTTAAACACCA
>RGUG01000442.1 GCA_010027915.1 bacterium
ACCCATCAGGTCTCGGTGTTGCCACTGGATTCTGAGCATTCGGCCATTGCCCAATGTTTGTTAGGGGTGGACCGTTCGGTGATCAAGCGGGTGGTATTAACCGCCTCGGGTGGGCCCTTTCGGACGAGGTCTGATTTATCGGGGGTGACGGTAACCGATGCCTTGGCCCATCCCAAATGGCAAATGGGACCCAAAGTGACGATTGATTCGGCCACATTGATGAACAAGGGCTTGGAAGTGATGGAGGCCCACCATTTGTTTGGGTTGCCCATGGATGCCATTGAGGTGGTTGTGCATCCCCAATCCATGGTTCATGGTATGGTGGAATGGGTGGATGGTCAGTGGGTGGCCCATTTATCCCCCACGGATATGCGTTATCCTATTCAATACGCCTTGACCTATCCCCAGCGCATGCCCACCCCTTGGCCTACCATGGCGTTTCCGATGGGGACCTTGACGTTTGAAGCCCCCGATTGGGATCGGTTTCCTTTGTTGGGGTTGGCGTATGAGTGTGGGCGGCAAGGGGGGGCGGCCCCGGTGATTTTGAATGCTGCCAATGAGGTGATGGTGGGTTGTTTTTTATCCGGTTATTGTGGGTTTTTGGATATTCCCCGTCAGGTTGCCGCCACGGTGGCCGGTTACAGTGGCCCGTCGCCACGATCGATTGACGAGGTGGTGGCGTTGGATCGTGAGATTAAGCAACGCCTGTATCATCAATGGGGGCCCAAGGTGGTGTCCACTTGATTGTCGATGGGGCGTGGGTATGATATTGTTCCGGCGTTGTTGATTGGTCACCTGTATCGGATGAACACGGGTGTTGGGCAAGGGGGCGGCATATAATGAAGGGGGAATTGGGTCCACGTCATGCGTTGGCCTTGGCTTTAAATACACTTTTTTTTGACTCACCAGTTCGGATTGCGTCGTATTTTTCGTTGTTTGAATCGTTGGCCATGTTGCAGGCCAACTGGTCGTTGTTGGCCGCTGAATTACCCGATCGGTTGCGGGTGGTGGCATCCCAACGGTGGCAGGCGTTTGATGTGGCCACCACCT
>RGUG01000443.1 GCA_010027915.1 bacterium
ACCACGACCTACAGTGAACGGAATGTGTGCGTCCACTTTCTGATTTTCATTCACGAGGGTCACATGAACCAGGTACTTGCCGGCATCTGTGAAGTTCAATGTCGTATTGAATGTTCCCTTGGAGTGGGTCGCCGGCGGCTCGTAGTAGAACCGGGTTCCTTCTGGCTCCTTGGTGATTTCAAATTCGACCGTCATTTCGCGAAGCGCCTTGCCTTCGTAATCGAATACGATCGTTGATTGGCCCAATTCTGGGATGTTGTTACAGTATTCAGTGGTCCCAGTCAGTTGAGGTTGGTAAGCAGTAAAATGCACCAGCTGAGAGCCGACCATCACGCGGCACTGGTCGGTATCAACACTTGCGCCACCATGTGACCACGCAGTGATAGGCATCAAGCTCGCGGCAAGAAGGCCCGCAGCCGCAAGTACTCTTTTGGCAATCTGGAGGTTGCTCATGTTTTGTTCCCTCACTCTCTATAGTTGTCAGTTGTTATAGTCGTCGATGGCATTATTCCTTGCCATGTACGGAGGGTCACCCACGTTGGATTTCCCTGACACCCATCATCCGGCAATATACCGAAGCACGGGACCGTACACAACAAATCATCCATCGGTTTGCGAAGGAACAGCGGTGGCCTCATGATTTCGGTAACCCACCGTTCAAACCGCACAATACATGGACCATGATCCTAAAATAAAGTTCAAAAGAGGCGCTGTCTGGATCAATGTGACCAAGGATTAAGGTATGCTTTCCAGCCTCAGTTAGTCGAAGGTCATAAAGACCGATGCCCATTCCAATCCCCCGTCTTGCGCCTGTCTTTTTTGCCCTTTTATCGGCCTGTTCGTCACCTCGCATGCGTCCACCTGTGCCAGAGGATGGTGCAGGCAGCCTGACACCTCAGGTCATTCAACACAATGATCCAAGGCCTCACGTTGTAACCGTTCCCATTGAGACAGGACTCGAAACGGTTCCACGAAAAAAGGAAGCGACCGAGACAATGCCCACCGCGATACCCTCGACGGTGGAGAGTGACATGACACGGCCTCCCGATG
>RGUG01000444.1 GCA_010027915.1 bacterium
GTGGGACATCGGGAAATAATCGTCGTAAGACTGGGTGTAATAAGCGCGAAATAAAAAGTAATACACCCGCCTCTTCAATGACCTTCATCAACCCAAGAAATAACGTCATTGCGCCTACTAACCCAATGGCAAGGGTGACAGCATCGGTGGCACCTTGGATTAAAGCCAGGCTAAGCACCTGCATGGGGGCAATCTCAAACAGCCCCCCATAGACTTGGATCCATGCCGTCCACAGGTAAGCAATCGCGATGAGCGAAAAGAAGATTGTATTCATCGCACATGTCCTTTGTAGTTGATGAACTGACCCGCTACTAGGCAGAAAAAATTACTCGATTGACGCCGCGCGCATCGCCCGATACTACCATAGCAAGGGAGAGTTTTGTATTATCGCAGGTAGGCAGGTGGTGCGGGTCTATGGTAGGATGCGCCAGGGTGTGGGTGGCGCATCGTATTGTTTTCATCGCGATGACACTGGCACGGGGAATGGGATAGTGTGCCGCCTGAAGGCATCCCGTTTTGGTGATGAAAAATCGAAATCGATTGCGGAGAGACATACATGACGGAAGAATGTAATCAAAGCCGACGTCGGTTCTTGACGGTGGCAACCTCTGTCATTGGGGGCATCGGCGCAGCCTATGTCGCGACGCCATTTATCCGTGCGTGGTCCCCCAGTCAGAAGACCCAAGCCATGGGTGCACCGATTGAGGTCGACGTGAGTGCCCTGGAAGTCGGGGCGCAATTAACTATCGCATGGCGGGGCCAACCGATCTGGATCGTTCGCCGTTCGGAGAAAATGTTAGCCACATTGCAAAGTCTTGATCCCGAATTGCGGGATCCCCATTCAACATGGGAACAACAACCGCAGTATGCACAAAATCTCTATCGTTCAATCAAACCGGAATATCTGGTTTTAATCGGTTTATGCACCCACTTGGGCTGCGTGCCGACATACCGCCCAGATGTTGGGGGTATCGATGCGTCTTGGCCGGGCGGATTTTATTGTCCGTGCCATGGATCCAA
>RGUG01000445.1 GCA_010027915.1 bacterium
CGATGACAATTCAGGCGGAGTCCGTTCTAATGTCATTTTGACCGTATCAACAATAGCCGCGACCGGCTCAGACAAGGCATCCCGAATTTCATAAGACGACAAGGTGAAGGTCCGAGGTAAGCCACTCAACAAATCGCGCCCCCGAACAATCTGAGTGGGCTCTTCATCAAACGGATACGCAGATCCAATATCAATTTTAATCTTTTCGGCCATTCGCTCGCCAATCAACAAATTATAGTTTTTCCGACAATGCGTGATAATTGCGTCGTCCAATTCATTGCCTGCTATCCGAATCGATTTACAAGTCACAATCCCACCTAGAGAAATAACCGCGACTTCGGTGGTCCCACCGCCGATATCCACCACCATATGGCCACTTGGCTGCTCGACTGGAATACCCGCACCGACAGCCGCAGCCATAGGTTCATCGATCAAAAAGGTTTCTTTCGCACCTGCGTTAAAAGACGCATCCAAAACGGCGCGTTTTTCGACATCCGTAATACCCCACGGGACGCCAACCAAGACCCTCGGGCGCGAGATCCGTGACCCAGTAATCGCCTTTCGAACAAATTCCCGAATCATTTTTTCAGTAATATCAAAATCCGCGATAACTCCATCTTTCATCGGACGAACCGCAATTATATTGCCGGGAGTTCTCCCGACCATGCTATACGCTTCATGACCAATTGCCATGACCTGCCGGGTTGTTTTATCTAACGCCACTACAGATGGTTCATTCACCACAATCCCGACACCACGAACATACACCACGGTATTCGCGGTACCCAGATCAATCCCCATATCTTTAGAAAAATTTTTTAAAAGACTACTCCAAATGCCCATGACGACTCCATCTAAAATTACGATCAAAAACCTATACTATAGTCTTTTAGAATGTCCAACAACTGCGTAATCGCTAAACCCATCACCGTGTACCGTGACCCATCTACCGATTCTACGATCGGATTGTCTGTGTCCTGAATGCCATAGGCCCCCGCTTTATCGAGAATATCTGCCGAC
>RGUG01000446.1 GCA_010027915.1 bacterium
GGAAGTCACCATCGTCACGGCCGTCTGGGCCGCGTACCCTCCCAAAGCTCCCGCATCCTCCGTGAAATAATCGGGCAAAAACATGCCTGAACCGTCCGAATAGACCACCACCGTCTCCTGAAATGCCGTATGCCCCCCTACCCCTCCAGAACCATCCAGAGAACCCAAGACCGAGGTCCCGACCGACAAATGAGAGGGCAACGTGATGTTATTGGCAACCGCCAAGGTCATGTTTCCCCCGTTTTGATAAGTCAACACGGCGTCACCCGAATTAGCCGAAGGATCCGTCACAAACGGGTATTGAATGTACGAGACATCCGTATTGGTCTCGCAACTAAGTAACCGGTGCACCATGGCCGTATCACTGAACCAATGCAGCGAACATTGACTGGGGTCCGTATACAACACCGTGCCCCGAAACCCGGCATTGGACGACAGGATGCTCTGAGTCCGTGTCCCCGTCGCAAACACGTTGAAAGCCGTGGTAGTTTCGGCATTGGCCGAACTGTCGCTGAAAACGTCCAAGGTGGCCCCGGGTAAAACCCGGGTATGGTAAGGACTGTTGACCCCCATGAATCCCCCAGCATGAAAGGCATTGCAGACCAAGGCGCCGGAATAGGTGGGATTGTCGTTCTGAGGATTGGACGTGAAATTGTGGCCCATGGCCAACACGTTCTTGGCGATGTAGACATTGCCCCCCACCTGAATATCGCGCCGAATGTTAAAGGTTTTATTGACGGTGACAGTGCCGTTGACGACGACGGACCCCAAGACATCTAAACTCTTGGACAAAAGCACGTCGCTGGAAAAAGCGGCATTGCCGGCCACCGTCAAGTTACCGTTGAGGGTCTCGTCGCCATTGAATAACATGTCCCCGTTCAAGGTGGTTTTACCCGTGACGGTAAGCGGACCAAGAATATCAAAAAAGCCCAAATACTGGCTCTTGAGTGTCAGATTACCCACGACCAAGTTATTAATGGTCGCATTGTTGGATTTTTCATAATTCTGCGTGCCGCCGTA
>RGUG01000447.1 GCA_010027915.1 bacterium
ATGCTGCATGTTCAGTTTTGGGTCTCGGATTCCCATGCGTTCTTGCAGGCCTTGTTGGGTGATGGGTGAATGATCCAACAACGGGACGATCAATGATCTTAAGGCGGGGGTCTTCTTCATGATGTCCAGGGTGTTATCAAACGCTTGTTTCTGTTTATTCTCTTTCAAATCAAGTGAGGCCAACGACGCCGTGATGCGTTGCCCCCACACCTTGGGGTTGTCGGTATAGGCTTGTGCTAACACCGCCATGGCCAATGGCCCCTTTTGCTGGATCCATTGTAAGGGGGGTATATCCGGTTGTTTTGTGCCCTCTATCCACAACCGATTGAGCAATGGTTGCAACCGTCGACTATCCTGCGGGGACCATTTTTCTTTCAACGCAAACACGTGCTCGGGCCAGTTGAGTGACGGATTGGGCGTCACGTCCTGAATCTTGTGTAACACAGCTGCCCACCGATCGGGATGGTTGATCACCCATTTTTGCACCCACTTCGTTGCCTCTTGTCCAATCTTCGATTGGCTCCGGGCGATGGTATCAATGAGCATCAACTGATCGTCGGTGACGGATGGGGGGGACGACTCAACCAGCTCTTTTAATAATTGGTGCATATGGCGTTGCTGGGGCTTTGACGGCGACAAGGCTTCAATCAGTTTAAACCGTTTGGGTAACGCTAAAGTGGCGTAGGCATCCTCTACCTTTTTTACAATCGTCTGGGTATGCGATGTGCCCCCTCCTGCTTCAGTCATTTGCACCACAAAACGGACCCAGTTAGGGTCTTTCCAATGGTCGTCGGTGGCATGAGTGGAAATATGATTAAAAAACGGATCTACCCATGCGTCCGACTCCCTTAACAAGGCCTCGCCAAGCCACTGGCCATACGGCTTGGGTTCCGTGGCCTGGCTCAGACAACGCTTGGCCAGATCGCCACCCCATTGTGTATCCTGATCGCGGTCCGCATCATCGGCGCGTGCAAGACCGTGCCGGCCGACCGGGGGCCGACGCCCTGCTCGTCAACGAGC
>RGUG01000448.1 GCA_010027915.1 bacterium
GCCAAGACCCTCGAGGGGCTTTTTGTGATGGATAAATACACCCACAATGTGGGTACCATTTTTAACCGGGTGTATTCTCACTAGGCGATGATGTGGGGATTCATGGGTCAAAAAAGGTGATACCCCATGATGAGGTTGGAGGCGGCACCCAGATTCGAACTGGGGATAAAGGTTTTGCAGACCTCTGCCTTACCACTTGGCTATGCCGCCGTTGTTTTTCTCGGGTACCGATGGATGGATCGTATCATGTGTTACGATCTTATGCGGTGACACCATGAGCCACTCATTGTCGCAAGACCATGAAGGGGGCACCATCATAGTAGAAGAAAACATGATTTTCAACCCAAGCACTGCGTCCAGTTTGGTGTTGGCCCATCAGGTGCATCAAGCGTTGTTAAACAGTGTGTCGTTTAAACAACTACCCCTTCCCATTGCCACTTGGTTTGAAACCGCCGAAAAAATTGGGGGGGATTTTTGGGTGTCGTTTTCTCATACCCGGCAGGAACCCACCCTGATGGAACACCATCCTGGTATCATGACCTTGCAACATGCCCCCCAGACGGACATGGTCATTGGGATTGGGGATGTGGCGGGTCATGGGGTGGCGGCGGCCCTGATTATGGCCTTGTCGGTGGGAATTATTACCCAGTTATCCCAATCCAATGGCCCATTGGATGCCCTCATGGCGGCATATAACCAAGACCTTACCCGGCATTTGTCCCATCTGCCTGCTCGTTATGTCACCTGTTTAATGACCCACATTCAATTGGATCGCTTGCTTTTAACGTATGTTCGGGCGGGCCACCCACCCCTGATGATGGTGCGGGATCGACAGGTGATGACCCTGGATGCGGGGGACCCCATGGTGGGCATGTATCCGGATGAGACCTTTACGGCCCATACGGTGGCGTTGCAACCCGGCGACCGGCTGGTGTTGTATTCGGATGGTATTACCGAAGCCCATCTGCCTGACCGTGGTCATCCTTTTGGGATGGACGGGTTGATGGCGTTTCTGGCCCA
>RGUG01000449.1 GCA_010027915.1 bacterium
ATAGACCCGCGGCTTAACCCATCCCCTGTTGTCCCCGCCTGAGGCTCAACCCGCTTTTTTGCAGGCCTTCCCCCCTCTTGTTTCACCCCATTCGTGGGGACCCTTCTATCCTCAATCGTATTCAAAACCATCGATACAACATTGGGCGGATGGGTCTCGATTAATCAGTCAGTGCGATGATCGCACGGAAATAAACCAGACCAAGCAGCCGGCGTTTCCCCTTCGCTGTGCTGTCTTGGTTTGGTTGTTTGCCTTTCCATTTTCTCCCTTCATCCCCCTATTTGATGACCGCACGTGTTGGCCTCACGGCTTGGATAGCCCGCCATGGGGACCTCTCTATCCCATCAAAGGGTGTACCGGGCTTGTATCCCCGTTTGGTAGGAACCCTTTCCCCCTACCCCATTGGGGCACTACACGATGGATTGTGGGTCAATGTCCACTATCACCCGTACTTTTTTATGCACCGGCATGCCCCGCAACCCCTCGATCATATCCGCTAACCCTGAATCGGTGGTTTTGATCAGCACATGCCATCGATGGTGTCGCTTGATCATGTCCACGGGCGATGGGGTCGGTGGATACAGTTGATGATCACCCGGAATCCCCCTCAATACGGTGTGGATGGTGTCTAAATGGTCCCTGACCAAGGATACGTCCAACCCCGATGCCATGATATTAATCAATCGACAATGCGGTGGGTAATACAATGCCTGCCGAAAGCCCGATTCACTGTCCATAAAACGGGGAATGTCATGGGCCACCGCCCATTGTAAGGTCTCGTCATTCGGTCGGGTGGTCTGTATGTACACCTCACCGGCCTTTTCCCCGCGTCCCGCTCGTCCCGATACTTGCAACACCAACTGGAAGGCCCGTTCCCTGGCCCGAAAATCAGGTATCCCCAGTGCCGTATCAATCCCTACCAAGCCTACCACCGTCACCGCCGGGATATCATGGCCTTTGGCAATCATTTGGGTCCCAATCAAAATATCCCCTTCTTGCCGAAACGCATCCAAAATCCGC
>RGUG01000450.1 GCA_010027915.1 bacterium
GAGAATCCCTGGAGAATCCCTGGAGAATCCCTGGAGAATCCCTGGAGAATCCCTGGAGAATCCCTGGAGACCCATCCCTGGAGACCCATCCCTGGAGACCCATCCCTGGAGACCCATCCCTTCGGGTGGCCATGTCCGATGTCAGATCCATCACACACGTCATGATGGGGTTGACGGCGTGATCCGTTTTTAGTGGGGACGTGGGCACGGACGTCCCACGTCTTTATTTATGCCGTGACCATCACCTCCGGCGATGGTGCCTTGTGCTTGCCTGGAGAATGCACCCCATGCCCCAATAGCGACTCGGCTGCCTCTAACAATGTTTCAGCCACGGTGGGATGGGCTTGTATGATGGTCCCCACATCCATGGCCTGTGCGGCCATTCCCACCAAACTGGCCCCGGCTGCAATCAACTCACCGGCCCCTGCCCCCACGATGCCCACGCCCAACACTGTTTGGGAGGTGGGGTCTACCACCACTTTTGTTAACCCATCGGTTCGATTCATGGTTAATGCACGACCTGAACCCGACCAGGGAAACTTGGATACCATGACCGCCCGGTTTTCTCGCTTCGCTTCCGATTCGGTTAGCCCCACCCAGGCAATTTCGGGGTCAGTAAAAACCACGGCCGGGATGGCTGTCTGGCTTACCATCGGGTCACCGACCAAGGATTGGACCGCCCGTTTCGCATCTGACCCTGCTTTGTGGGCCAATAACAATCCGCCGATTACGTCCCCAATGGCATAGATCGAGGGGACCGTGGTCTGATACCCTGATGTGACCTTAATGTATCCTTTCTCATCCAATGCGACCCCCACCGTTTCTAATCCCATGTTGTGGGTATTAGGGGTGCGACCCACTGCGACCAAGACCTTGTCCACACAGTGGGTTTCAATGGTTTCGCCATGGGCCATCTTAAACTCAATGCCGCCTTTTACTGACTTTAATCCTTTGATCGAGGTATTGGTGTGTATGGCATTGAATGTTTGGTCAACGGTACGTCGCAA
>RGUG01000046.1 GCA_010027915.1 bacterium
AGATTAAACACTGGTATCCAGTATACATGAATAAAATCAACCACTCGACCACTCACTGCCCGGTCTAACAGATTGCCCAATGCACCGCTGACAAAAAACACCCCCCCCCATCGGGCCCATTTCCCATTTCCCCACAGATGGTGATACCGGATAAAGAGGGTTACCACCACCACGCCAAGCCCAACCAACCACCACCTTGAATCAGCCAATAACCCATAGGCAGCCCCCGTGTTAAACACCAAATGCCACTCCAACCACCCGGGTATGACCATGATAGGATGATGAAGTACCGAACAAGCGATGGCCTTGGTGCCTTGGTCTATCGCCACCAGTAGGCAACCAACGGCCGTGTAACGAGTTAAAACAGGGCGACGAATCGTGAGACCCAACCCGCTGGCAATCGATTGGCCACCATCACAAACGTAATCCCCGCAATCAGTAGGGCCCCTATTCCAAATCCAATCCCCCGAATCACACCCATTAACAAATTAATGAGTAAGACACGGGCGGGACTACTGGCAATATGGGCCACCTCATCCAATTGGGTGTGGCTGACAAATCCCAGTAACAAAGACACGCTATGATTAAATTCTTCGATGATGCTTGCCGAGGGTGGGGCATCGGGAACACGAGATGGCTTAGCGGATACCTGCTCTGATTTTGCACGCATGGCGGTATCCGAAATCACATGCCGCTTTTTGGACAAATGCCGAATGGCATCTTCAATTGACTTTAATTCTTTTGTTTCAACGGGCTGATTTGTCATGCACCAACTCCAATCCGGTTAATCCAGGCAATGGTTTACCCTCTAAAAATGCCAATGAAGCCCCCCCACCGGTTGACAGATGGGTCATGGCATCCACCAATCCAGCTTTGACAATGGCCGCAGATGAGTCACCCCCGCCCACAATCGTGATGGCATCCGAATGGGCCATGGCACGGGCAATGGCCATGGTGCCTTGCTCAAACGCATCAAATTCAAATACCCCCACCGGCCCATTCCACAACACGGTTTCCGCTGTGGCAATGGTGTCTTCAATCATTGCGATGCTGTTTAACCCAATATCCATTCCCATCATGCCATCCGGAATATCAACCGTATCGATGGGAATGCGGGGGGTATTCGAGTCAAAGTGAACCGCACACCCATGGTCCACGGGTAGCAACACCTTCGTACTACTGGATTTGGCGTGCTGCAAGAAGCGTCTGGCGGTCTCGATGTGCCCCATTTCCACCCGGGATGACCCCACCGAATGACCTTGAGAGGCCAAAAAAGTATAGGCCATGGCCCCCCCAATCACCAATACATCCACCTTGCCTAACAAGTGTTCCAAAACCCCTAATTTACTGGACACCTTGGACCCGCCCACAATGGCCACAAAGGGTCGTTTGGGGTATCGGACGGCGTGATCCAAAAAAGCAATTTCTTTTTCAACCAAATACCCTGCGTAAGAAGGCAAGTGTTGGGCAATCCCGGCGGTCGACGCATGGGCACGATGGGCCGTACCAAAAGCATCTTGGATAAACAACTCACCCAAGGAGGATAAGGCCTCAACAAATGACGGGTCACAGGATGTTTCGCCTGGGTAAAACCGTACATTCTCAAGTACCATGATGTCGCCCGGTTTCATCCGATCAATGGCGTCATGAACCGCAGGACCCACACAATCGGGGACAAAGGTAACGGGGTGGTTTAATAACACGGATAACCGATTGGCAACGGGTTGAAGCGAAAAAGTAGGATTCGGTTCGATGGGTTGGCCCAAATGGGACAATACAATCACCTTGCTTCCAGACGTGGCCAAATGTTGGATGGTGGGAATGGTAGCCCGAATGCGCGAGTCATCGGCAATGGTGTCTTGATGAAAGGGAACATTAAAGTCCACACGAACCAACACACGTTTGCCATGCAAGTCGGATGCAGAAAGCTGTGAAATCGATCGAATCGTCATTGGATCGCTTGGATCAGGTCCACCACCCGATTGGAATACCCAAATTCATTGTCATACCATGAGACCACCTTGGCCATGTTGCCACTGACCATGGTGGACTGGGCATCAAAAATAGACGAGTGGGGGTTGCCGATGATATCCACCGACACAATCGGGTCTTCTGTATAGTCCAAAATGCCGGCCAACTCCCCTTGGGCCGCCATTTTCATGGCATCATTAATGGCCAATTTGCTGGCCGGTGTGGCAAGTTCAACGGTAAGGTCAACCACTGACCCATCCACCACGGGGACCCTCATGGCCATCCCATCCAATTTTCCATGTAAATCAGGCAATACCAGTGAGACCGCTTTGGCCGCACCAGTGGACGTGGGGATAATCGATGAAAAAGCGGAGCGGGCACGCCGTAAGTCTGAGTGGGGTAAGTCCAAAATGTTTTGATCGTTGGTCACCGCATGGACGGTGGTCATGAGTCCTTTCACAATGCCAAACGATTCATGCAGTACTTTGGCAATGGGGGCCAAACAATTGGTCGTACAGCTGGCGTTGGAGTAGGCATGAATATCGGATCGAATGACGCCCGGGTTTACACCCAATACCACGGTGGTAATGTCATCTTTGGCAGGTACCGTCAAAATGACTTTTTTGGCCCCGGCTTTTAGATGGTCTTTGTACCCCCCTTTGGCACTGTCAGCCGCCGTAAAAATACCCGTTGATTCAATCGCCACATCGACATTGAGTGAGGACCAAGGCAATTCACTGGGGTTGCGAACCGCAAAAATGGGAATGGTGCGACCATTGACCACCATGCTTTGGTTGTCAGCCGACACGGTACCGTTAAACCGACCATGAACCGAATCATAACGAAGCAAATGGGCAAGGGTATTGGCATCGGTCAGGTCATTGATGGCCACCACCTCGATACCCTTGGCCTGGGCTTCAATAATGCGAAACACATTGCGTCCAATTCTACCGAATCCATTGATGGCCACACGAATTGTCATTGCCACACTTGTCCTTTCTTTTGCCAACCCAAGTTAGTCGTCCGTTCTTTTGGCAGGATAACACAAACCCACCTTGCAATGAAGACGGGTTTAAAAGCGAAGGGGATCACCACTGGTTGAGCGGGATACGCCCATGGGGCATCCTGCTAGAGTGGGCTGACAGCCCCCCGTATGAAATAGTGCCAGACAGTGCCAGAGATCATGGTAAGGGATGCGCCGGTCATGCATGACGGATGGCAGATGAGTGACCACTGACACAATCCGATCTCGTATGATATAACCCCATTGGGTGCCATTACTTACCAACTGGACCATCATCAATACAAATGGCCAAGGGGCTTGGGTGATACACGATGTCCAGATGATCACGCGGTGTCCCATTGATCGACGTGTGGTGGTGGTTGGGTCGTCTAAATGAAAGGGTCAGCATGGGTAACACATCACAGTGCGATTTTGTGTCAATTTTGCCGGAATGGTCTGGGTCATCTTCTGCTCAGGACAATGACCCTGTGGTACTCACGGTACCAGGCGATAAATCCATTTCACATCGTGCGGTTATCATGGCCTCATTGGCGTCCCATGACAGCACGCTGTCAGGGTTTTTAACCGCCCAAGATTGTCTTCATACGCTATCTATTTTTCAACAATTGGGTGTGCCCATTCATCGGGATGGTACCACCCTTCGGGTTTCTGGGGTGGGTCTGAATGGATTGTCTGCCCCCACCGGGCCGTTGTATTGCGGTAATTCAGGTACCGGTATTCGGTTGATCACAGGGGTATTGGCTGCCCAATCGTTTGACTGTGTGATCACGGGGGACCCGAGTATTCAATCCAGACCAATGGCCCGAATCACGAATCCCTTGTCACAAATGGGGGCCATGATTGAAGGGCGGGTGACGGATCATGACACGTATCCACCTTTATTCATCAAAGGAAAACGAAGACTCAACGGCATTCGTTACCCATTGCCAGTGGCATCGGCCCAAGTGAAATCCGCCTTGTTGTTGGCAGGACTATACGCAGATGGACCCACTTGGATTGGGGAATCCCGTGTTACCAGGGATCATACCGAACGGTTGTTACAAGGGTTTGGGGTGACCATTCATCGTGACGAAAGTGGTTGTGAAGTGGTACCAGGCCCGCTGGTTAATACCGTGCCGGATGTCCCCCTTCACATTCCAGGTGATTTTTCTTCGGCGGCTTTTTTCTTGGCCTATGGTGCACTGGTCGCACCGGTTAGCATCACGCAAGTGGGGATTAATCCCACCCGCACACGGTTTTTGGATGTGCTTCGGGCCATGGGGGCTACGGTGCATATCGAGTCAGTGGCCGGTCAAACAATGGAACCCTATGCCACGATCACGGTCTCGCCTGCCACGCTTCATAATATAGAGGTGCCCCCTGAATGGGTGCCCAATTTGATTGATGAAATCCCCATTCTGTCGGTGTTGGCATTGTTTGCCTCGGGTACCCTGATCATTCGACAAGCAGCCGAATTGCGGGTCAAAGAGTCCGATCGCATTCAAGCCATTGCCGATCTGATCGATCGCATGGGAGGGAATGTGACCACCATGCCGGATGGGTTGATGGTAAGCGCGGGACAAACGGTTCATGCCTTTGAATCCCAGTCAGGTGGGGACCATCGCATGGCCATGTCGGGCATCATGGGGGCACTCATGGGCCATGTGGCGGCCACCATTCATGGGGTGGCCTGTATTAACACATCGTTTCCTGGTTTTTTTGATTGCGTGGCCAGGCTGCACACAAAACACACCGTTTCCCATGAGTAAACAGGCATCCGGTATCATGGCAATGGACTTGCCCACCCGCATTCAAGCCGCATTGCAGGAAGACTGCCCTACCATCGACGTCACCTGTGAGGTGATGGTACCAGAGGATGCCCAAGGCACGGCCTTGATCACTTGCAAGGGGTCGGGGGTGGTGGCGGGTCGGATAATATGGGATGCGTTTGCCAGTGTTTATCCCAACATCACGTGGGAATGTGAATTGGACGATGGGACCCGTGTTCAACCGGGGGATCGATGGGGACGCTTAACCGGCCCTTTGCGCCAGTTGTTGCACGCTGAGCGGGTATTTCTCAATCTGTTGGGAAAAATGGGGGGGATTGCCACGGCCACCCGTCAATTGGTGGATGCCTTATCTGATCCTGACATTGCGGTATTGGATACCCGAAAAACCACCCCATTGTGGCGGGATATCGAACGAGTGGCGGTTCGTGCGGGTGGGGGAGTAAATCATCGCCTTCATTTATCCGATATGGTGTTAATCAAAGAAAACCATTTAATGGCCCATGATCAGGCCGGAAGATCGTTGGCCCATACCATTCAATCGGCTTCCCACCGGTATCCGACGATTCGCATCATGTTAGAAATAGAAACGATTCAGCAAGCACGTGAACTGGCACTGGAGGGTATCCATATGATCCTGTTGGATAATATGGACCCAAGTACCATTAAGGAGGTGGTAGGGGTGATTCGACGTCGTGGATTTAACGGTGAGCTGGAAGTCTCAGGTCGCATCACCATCGACACCATTGCGGCTTATCGGGGGTTACCCATTCAACGGATTTCGGTAGGATCGATGACCCATTCAGCCACTGTATTGGATATTAGCATGAGGGTATCCCATGATTGAGTGGGCACAACCCACCCCATGGGACGGGATGGATCAAGAGCAAATTCAGGGTGCTTGCCGAGGGTGTCATGCGTGTGGGTTGGCCAGTACACGGCAGCACGTGGTGGTCGGGGAGGGGCCCATGCCATCGGCGTTGATGGTCATTGGGGAGGCCCCCGGAGAAAAGGAAGATGAAAGCGGCCGGCCGTTTGTAGGCAAAGCAGGGCAGTTGTTAGACAAAATTTTTGAATCCGTGGGAATAAAGCGAAACCAAGATTATTATATTACCAATGTGGTGAAATGTCGGCCACCTAAAAATCGAAATCCTCAGCCAGATGAAGTGGTGGCGTGCCGCGGCTTCTTAATTCGTCAAATTCAATTGGTACAACCCCGTGTCTTGGTATTGTTGGGAAGCGTGGCATTTAAATCGGTGTTACAGGATGACACGCCCATTGGGCGTTGCCGTGGAAAATGGCAGACCATGTCCGTGCCTTATATGTCGGAACCCCTGTATGTGATGCCGATGTTTCATCCATCCTATTTGCTTCGAAACCAATCCCGTGAGGTTGGAAGTCCCAAATGGTTGACCTGGAAAGATGTTCAAGAAGTACAAACGGCACTGGCGTACTATCGTGAGAGCGGTTGATCCATGTTATGAATTGCATGAAATTTTTGCCATATTTTTTTCGACAACATTAATATGGATATGTGTTAGACCATTTTTTGGTATCACCATTAAGGATGTACAATAAGCACTCACATGAAAAAAAAAATAGGCTGGTCGTTGGGTATCAGTTGGATGGTTGGCATGGGGGTTGTGCTGGTGCAAGCCCAAATGCGTGTGACGAATACGTCGTTTACATCAGTTGGATCCAAAGGGGTGATGACCGGCTCCGGCCAACGGCTGCAAATGGCAAAATTTGGGGTGATGGCGGTGACGGTGTCGCCCCTACGATCCATTGTGACACCTTTGGCCTCCAATACGGGGGCTGTCAGTGGCGAATTATTGGTGTATCCCAATCCAGTGACGGGGGTTTCAGAGTCTGAATTGGGATACCGGTTGTCGGATAATGTGGACGTTGAGATCAAAATATACAACATGCGTGCCAATCTAGTGGCCAAGCGAAGCATTCCACGGGGTGGGTTGGGGGCAGTAGCCGGTTACAATCGAATTCCATTATCATGGCTAATGTCGCATTCTAATTGGTCGGGGGGCGTTTATTTTGTGCTGTTGCTGGCCAATGGCAAAGTGATGGGCCGAACGAAATTTTCGGTGATGTAATGCGATATTGGCGATTGTGTTTAGTGGGGTTGTTGTGTTGGGGGGGGGGCATGCCACGGTCCAATGCGGCCAACTTTGAATCGGCATTAACCGTGGGCACATCGGCGGATTTTGTGGCCAATGCGTCCATTATTGGGATGTCCTCGTCTGCCGCGGGTATTTTTGAGAACCCGGCAGGTCTGATTCGTATTAAGTCGGGGTCGGCCTCTTTGTTTTCAGCCTCATTTATGAATGAGGTGACCTATCAAAATGCGGCTGTTGGGGTGTTGTTGCCGTTTGGTTTTTTAGGGGTGGGGTACATGGAGGCAGGGGTATCCAATATCCCCCATACGGGGGTTAATTCAGGCAACGAATTTTATGTGCGTGACTGGTATGACTACAAGGACTCTTTGATTCGATTGGCGTATCAAGCCAATGTGGAACAGGTAGGATCGTTTGGGGTGGCCGTTACCCAGTATTCACGCCATGCGTTTAACGCCACGGCATCCGGTATGGGCGTGGATGTGGGGTATGTATGGCAAAACCCTTCATTAGAATGCTCGGTATTTTTGCGGCATTTGCTCACCACGCAAGGTGGGATGATGACGACCTATGAAAACGGGGGGACACGATGGGAGGACATGCCCCTTGAACCCACTGTGGGATTACGTTACTTTGTGGGTCCATGGGGTTTTGTAGCGGCCCAATACACGGCACTGGGACGCTATTCATTGTGGGCAGGTAGTGTGAGATTGTATCCGATTGCATCGAACCTGTTGGCAGTTAATGCGGGACTTAAACAGTTTTTGGTGGACGAAAAAATATCCCATGGGTTTACGATGGGGGTGTCACTGGAGCTCATGACGCTGTCCACGCATTATGCGTACGAGGTGCTAGAGGATCATCCGGAATACAACGGAAAACATTATGTATCAGTATCATTTGATTTTTAAAGGAGTGTGAGAAAATGACATCACGATGGACCCAATGGGCTGTAACCGTTGCACTGTTTGTTACCACATGCTGGGTGGGAATCGTTCCCCTTTCAACCATGGCGGCGACCCCATCCTTGATATATTTAGAAGCCAAGGTCACGGATTTGGCAACGGGCGAACTGAATAGTGGGTCGGATGGATTACCGGTCACCTTCCAAATGGTGCATTTGGCGTCGGATGCCAATCCTGTAGAATCGGTGGTGTGGGAAGAGACCATTCCGGGTGTGGTATTTAATAGTGGCATGTTTGCCATCCAATTGGGCAAAAAAACCCCCTTTACTTCAGCGGTATTTAATTATCCTTATATTGAATTGCGTTTTACGGTGGGGTCTTCAAAAGACGTCATGACCGTCCCCATTCATGGTGTTCCTGCGGCCATTAAAGCCAAGTGGGCAGATGAAGTAATGGGCTTGGATTGGTCCAAGGTGAATGTGGTCAACACCCCTAATATTGCTCGGTTTCCTGGTACATTGACGGCGTCGCAACTACCGGACAGCGTGGTAACGGGAGTCAAGATCGCCACGAATGCGGTGGATGACAGCAAGATCAGTGGGGTC
>RGUG01000047.1 GCA_010027915.1 bacterium
AGTGGGGGAGGTGCCATGGCATTTTGGCAAGGGATTCGTGAGATGTCATCGCGTACGTGGTCGGTATTGGGGGCCACTTGCCTCAGCATGCTGGCGTCCTCTATTCCGGCTGTACTGGTTATTTTTTTTGTAAGGGATCGCTTGCATATGCCGGCCTATCTTCCTTTGTTTCTATTGCTTTATTTTATATCTGGTGCGTTGGGGATGCCACTCTGGCAATCGCTTGCTATTCGCTGGGGGGCAGCCCGTGCATGGGCATGGTCCCATGCGGTGGCGTGTGTGGGGTTGGTGGGGGCGTTTTTTTTGGGTTCCGGTGACGGATGGTGGTTTGCCCTGGTGTGTGGGTGTTCGGGAGTGGCATTGGGGGCTGACTTGAGTATGCCACCTGTTTTGTTGGCCCATCAAACCCATGCAATGGGTCAAACGGATCAGTCGGGCACGCATTATGCATGCTTGGTGTTGGTGGGAAAATTGGCGTTGGCGATGGCATCGGTGGTGGCCTTGCCAATGCTTGAGGCAGCGGGGTTTGTCACACAAGGGGTCAATACCCCACGGACATTGTTGGCTTTGTCGATGGGGTATGCGGTGATTCCGTGCTTGATCAAGGGGTGTGCGGGATGGTGGGTGTGGCGGTTGGCTGTTCAAACTGATGCATGTGACGCTAAAGGGCCCATTGTTTTGAAGGCGTGAGGGATTAACCGGATCGTTGCATTGGGCGTACAGGTTTGGTGCGAGCATGCCCATCCCATCTCAGTGGCGAATGGGCTGTATTAAGATGGTTTCAAGGTTGGGGTCTCGTTTTTGCCATGTAACCGGCTAGTTTATTTATAAATGTATTCAAGTCCATGGGAGGACTGGTGTCGTAACATTCGCGTAAGACGTCTGGATGAGATTCAAAGAATTCATAAAGAGACACTGGGTTTTGGGGGTTTATTAACGAACTTAGTTGAGGGTTGGATTGATTGTGGGTTAGTTCCGTACTTAATTGACTGATTTCACCCACTATTTTATGGATGGTTTCCTCCGAATCAAGGCCCCATGTAATGCGCAGGGCGGTGTAGCAATCATTGATATTGGCATGCATAAACCCCCACGACACACGTGTGTTGAGCGGGGTGTCAATGCATCGGTGCATCAAATAATGTTCCAATAATACCAAAAGATTGGCTTTTTGTTGGGCTTCAATATCCCACTTAACATGGATGCCAATCATGGGAATCAACTCGTCTCTGGGTTGTAATGCCAACGCACCCTCATCAGATAGTCCTGATTCTAATGCAGCGTACGCACGGTTGGTGGTAGCCAATACATGCTGGACATATTGTTCAATGTCTTGGGAGCAATAGGTGAACAAAAACCAAAAATAGGCTTGGGCATGATCGGATAGCGGGCTACTTTTTTCACGTTTTTGAATCTGATCGCATAGGGTCTTATAAAAAGGCTGCTCAGGCTGACCTATCACTTGAATCATTCCTCCGGATGACCGATCCAGACCAAATTGGGCTAATTTGGCCAAACTTAAAAAGGGGATTATCACCAATCTCCCTTCCGTGATATCCGTTTCAAACTCCCTATAAAGGGCATTGATTTCATCTTTTGCAATGGTGTTGGCGGTGGTATCAATGACCATGGTAAACGGTGTCCTGTCGTTGGCATCTCTTAGTGATAGTTGATGCTTGATGACTGATTGGATATTGTTTGCTTGGACACTTGGTTGGGTGACTTCATTGGGGTAGTAATCCATTACCAGTATGTCGCATTTGGGTTGTGCCTCAGGATCCGCCATTGACTGGTATGCTACCACCTCAAATGCATGGTCATAGGAACTGAGTCGTACCCCGTAATAAGTATCGGAAGCCAATGCTAGGACAGATTTTTCTTGGCCTTTTGATTCTTTTCGCAGGGCATCCAGGATGACATTGAGGCTGGTCATGGCAAATGGATGCACGGTAATCACTTGCCCTTTATCGCCTGCCCATTGTCGCACGGTATCTTCAAGTGAGGTGGTTTGGCCTTGATGGGGTAGCAGGGCTAATGTCGCCCATATTTCTTCTGAAAAAAACTCAAGTGATCGGATTTTATCGATATCAGTGGTGCTGTTAGCGACTGTATGGCATCGTGTTTCAAGGTGGGTCAGCTGATCACACAAGCATGTCATTATAGGGTCCGTTAAAGTGCCTACATGATCATTGCAAAGTGCCATGACACCCTTTAAAAGTGCAATGGCGTGTTGGGTATGTATCGAGGGGCTCGTTTCTAACTCCTTGACTTGGGTTAATAAGCGACTAATCGATTCATTAAGTTTAGTCCTCAAATCCTCACTTGGGTTTGAGATGATACCAGCGGAGCCAACAGAGGGTTCGATTCCTAATAAGTCAAGAAAGTGACGTGCATTTTGTGATGGGGTGAGCGTTGGATTGATCCATTGTTCAAATGAGCCAAAAATATCATGATGGGTTCCGGTTTCATTTCGGAGGTGTCGCATGGTTGTTCCGGATAGATCAATTGCCCAATTCTTTCCTTGATAGCGAATGGTGGCAACGAGGGGCTTATCCTTCAGGGCTTGATTCTTCGAAATTGTTTCGCAGATTGTTTCAATCGTTGATTGTAAGGTTTCTTGATCTGAGATGGTTGCAAACAATGGACTGAGGTCATAGAACACTGGGGTTGATTCAGTAGGGGGTGTCAGCGACGCGAGCTGCTCGACTGTGTTGATTTTTATCCGATCAGACGCTTGTTTACCAACATGAATACTTTTTTGGCTTGTCACCAATGTGAATAATGTGTGGGTATGAGATTCAATTGCTGCAAGTCCATTTTGTTGTTTGATGGTTTTTTCGTGTGTATCCAATGTGCCTCTAAAATAGTGAGATGACTTAGATTCCTGTTGGAGATCAACAGGCGAGGGCCGTTCTTTGCTTGGATTGCTTGTGATACTGGGTCGATTGGCATTTTTAAACTGAATGGCCATCATGGTGATAAGCCGTTGTCGGGCAATGGCAGGGTCATGGTTCTCAATGGCCATTATCTGCTCATAGGCACGGGTTAAAAACGAATCCACATCGGTTTGAATGGGTTGAGCGGGTTCGGTTACAGAGAGGGTGTCCGGAGTGATATCAGTCGTTTTTAATTGTTTGACGGCTTTTCGGCAACTTTTTAATACTTGTTGTACCCCATTCATTTGATCAGTATTCTTCCCAGGCTGACTATCCGGATGAATTTTCATGTGATGGCCTCCATTAGGCATGGCATTAGGGTCCGTATTAACCGATTGCTCGCTTAGTATTCCCTCCTCGTTTGAGAATGAATCGTTGGATTTATCGGTGCTATCCCATCATTGGTTGTATCGCTTTTTTTGGGGTGTTTTTTTGATTGATTCTCAATACGAATCGGTTGCGGTGGGTATCTGTGAGGACGTCAGACGTGGTATCCATCATCATGCCAATCTCAAAGACCGTGCAGAGGCGATGGTTCGCTCCCCGGCGACGACCTACTGACTAGCCATTCACCTTATTTAGGCATCCAACCCCCTTTGATGTAGACCCCACACCCACAACATGAATGGGATAGGCTTATCCCTTATAAGGCCGCTGAACCCCTTGGTCTTTTTCCTGGCTTTTTGAGGCGGTGTCTTGATTGTGGCGGGTTTTGAGCGGGGATTGGCCGTGATTTCAGCTTGACTGGCTTGAATGACATGTTTGGTAAGGGCCTTAAAATCAGGGTGGGCATGAAACCCGTGTTTTACCAAACGATCTTCGATTGAATGAAAGGTGATGATGGCCACCCGTCCGCCGATCGGTAACTGATGATGAACGGCTTGCATCCATTGTTGCAACGCATCCAACTCGTCGTTAATGGCCATACGGACGGCTTGGAATACTTGGGACAAGGTTTTCATCATCATCCCACGCGACCCAAATCGATAGGCTGTTTTAACCAATTCAACCAAGTGATGGGTGTGGGTAACCCCCCCTTTTTTTCGTTGCTGGATAATGGCGTTGACCAATTGCCGGTTGTGAATTAGCTCGCCGTATCGATAAAAAGCATTCGATAAGTCGGTGGCCGTGGCGGTTTGGAGCCAATCGCTTGCCAAACGCCCTGATTGCGACATTCTCATGTCCAGCGGTGCATTGTGCATAAACGAAAACCCACGGTTTTCATCATCCAATTGCATGCTGCTCATACCCAAATCCGCCAATATTTTGGTGGGTTGAAACGGAATCAAGGTGGCAAATGATCTGAAATTCCCTTCCACAATGAGGCATTCGGCGGGCAGTACCTGGCGGCAATGAGCGAGTGCCACAGGGTCTTGGTCAATGCCGGCAAATTGTGAGGGACCTTCTTGAATCAGGCGCATGGCATGTCCCCCCCATCCCAAGGTGGCATCCAAGACCCGATCGTCTGGTGTAATCGCCAACAGTTGAATCACTTCTTCAATTAAGACAGGGGTATGCATTCAAAAATCTGTTGGGCAAGGGGGGCCATTCCTTGGGGGGTGACCACCACATCGCCCACTTTGTACTGGGTGGGGTGGGATCGCAATGGGTTGAATAATGGCCCCCATTGGGTTGCCGTGATCAACAGGGGGTGTGTGTGCTGGGGTGGCCGTAGCCAGCAATCAAATAACGGACGACTGGTAATTAAAGATAAGGGGGCGACAATATCCCAGGCATTCACGTTGGGCATATAAAACACGGTGTGGCGACCATGTAGGACATCAACCAATGACAATCCCACCGACCCAATTCGCGATCCAATTCCTTGGCAAGTGGCCAGTATTCGTTGATGGGTGTCGTGGGCGATGGTGTCATGGTCTCGGTATTCGGTGGCAATACAAAGCGGTGTGAGAGTGCGGGGCGAAGCCTGTACGGGGATGGCATGAATCGAGTGGGTGCGGGCATCACCCACACAGGCCCCCCACACTTGATGCTCGTCGACGCAGGCCACCAACATCGAGAATCGTGTGGACCGACTCATAAACTGATAGGTGCCATCGATTGGGTCGATAAACCATACGGGGGCAGTGCCGAGCGGGGTATTTTCAAACTCTTCACCAATGATGTGATGGCATGGAAAATGCCGGCCAATCCAGTGTCGCCATAACCATTCCATGCCTTTGTCGACATCCGTGACCCAGTCCATCGGATCCCCTTTACAGGTGGCAATGGCCTGATCTTGGGCCATGACGGCCAATGACATCATGATGGGCATTATCGAATTGATGGCCCCCTGTACGTTGTCGAGGGTTGGATGATGCCAGGCGTCTAAGGCACGCCCTGACAAGGGGATGGCGATTCGGCACGGAGAGTGGTCGGCCGGCAACCATAGTAAGGAAAGACTTGGTGTGGGCGGGGTCCATTCGTACTGGTATGACATCTCGAAAGTGTATCAGATAGGCTCTGCATTTGGGTAGTAAAGATTGGCTTGGTATGGGCACAATAGATCCCGGTAAGGTGGTTGACGAAAGACTGGGCAGGGTGTTGTATCGCATGATCCAAGAGATGGCAAGTTTGAGGTGTACAAATTAAACATAATGGGATACATTTGAGCCAAACAGTGACCTATTGATGGTGTTACCTCTTATACATTATGTGGGGGCGTTTCGTTGGCGCGGGTTTAGCGGTTTTGGGGTAAGCATTTATGTCAAATACAGGTTGTTGATCAAGGAGGCTCTATGATTGAAGATGCAGTGACCGACGGTGCGGGACAAATGGTGCCCGACAAACAATATGATGCCCATCATCTTGAAACAGTGATCGATGATAACGATTTGTTTCAAGATGCCATGATGGATGACACGTTTCAACGTCATATGGAGAGTTTGGATATCGATTTCCAAGAAGGGGACATCGTGCGAGGTGTGGTGCGTCGCATTGAAAAAAGTGGGGTATTTGTTGATATTTCACATAAATCTGAGGGGTTTGTGGCCAATGTTGAATTTAGTGCCGATCCCCATGTGATGCCGTCGGATGTGGTGTCCACTGGTGACGATGTTAATGTCATGATCATTAAGTTAGAGAGCAAAGAGGGTTATACCTTGTTGTCTCGCAAGCGGGCTGAGTTTGAGTTGGCGTGGGCCGCATTATCCAAGGCGGCTAAAACCCGGGAAGCCGTCACCGTTCGTGTAACGTCTAAAGTTGAAGGTGGCTTGGTGGTGTCTTTTTCAGGGATTAAAGGGTTTATTCCCACGTCTCAGGTTTTAAAAGAGTTTGAGGGCAACTTGGATCAGTGTATCGGCACTGATTTGGAAGTGGGGGTGTTGCAAGTCGATCGAAAGCGGCGAAAAGTTATTTTTTCTAGTCGCATTGTAAGGCCTAAAACCCACCGTGAAGACATGTTGCGTATTCTTGAAACCATTGAAACGGGTCAAACCAAAGAGGGGCGTGTGACCAGTATCAAAGATTTCGGTGCCTTTGTGGATATTGGTGGGGTGGAAGGGTTGGTCCATATTTCAGAAATGTCGTGGTCACGCATTGCCCATCCTTCTGACATGGTAGAGCCGGGTCAAACGGTCAAAGTGTTTGTGTTGGGTGTGGACCGTGAAAATGGCAAGGTCTCGCTGGGCATGAAGCAACTAGAGGCCGATCCTTGGGCGTCCGCAGCTGAAAAATATTCGGTGGGTGATGTGGTAGAGGGCGATGTGACCCGGCTGGTTACCTTTGGGGCCTTTGTTCGTATGTCACAAAACCTGGAGGGTTTGGTCCATATTTCTGAGTTGTCACCCCACCGGGTAGCCCAAGTGAGCGATGTGTTACGAGTGGGGGATCGGGTGAAGGTCAAAATCATTAAGTTGGTTCCCAATGAGCAGCGCATTGGGCTGAGTATCAAAGCCCTGTCTCAATCATCCGAAGAGGCTTCCACGGCATCTGCCTCAGAAGAAAACGCCGCCCCCTCCGAATGAGGGGGGAGCCGTCAGAGGGTCGATTTGGTCCATTTGGCGGCCGTTTTGTTCCGGACACGCTCTTTGCTGCCCTTGATACCCTAGAGGCAGTATTTCGTTCGGTGGTTCCCACGGTCTCGTTTCGTCGTGAGTACCGTCAGTTGTTATCTGATTTTGTGGGTCGCCCCACGCCGTTGCGGTATGCCCACCGCTTGTCTGGGGATACGGGGTACCATGTGTGGCTCAAGCGTGAAGACCTCTGTCATACGGGGGCCCACAAAATTAACAATGCATTGGGTCAGGCGTTGCTGGCCAAGCGAATGGGTAAGGAACGGGTTATTGCCGAAACAGGGGCGGGCCAGCATGGGGTGGCCACGGCCACGGCTTGTGCATTGCTCGGATTGCGTTGTGTCATTTATATGGGCGAAGAGGACATGGCCCGTCAGTCGCCGAATGTGTTTCGGATGCGTTATTTGGGTGCGGATGTGGTGCCCGTTACGTCGGGCTCTCGTACCTTAAAAGATGCCACCACCGAAGCCATTCGGGATTGGTTAAAAACGGTGGAGTCCTCTCATTATATTATCGGATCGGTGGTGGGCCCCCATCCCTACCCACTGATGGTTCGGACCTTCCAATCGATTATTGGCAGAGAAGCCCGGCGGCAGTTAACCAAAGTAGCGGGTCATTTGCCTCAGTATGTGGTGGCATGTGTGGGGGGCGGGTCGAATGCAATGGGTATTTTTCACTCCTTTGTTCCTTTTCATTCGGTTGCTTTGTTAGCCGTTGAGGCGGGTGGTCATGGGTTGGCATCGGGCGAACATTCCGCCAGTTTGTGTCATGGGTCACCGGGGGTGTTGCATGGGGCATTGTCGTATCTGTTGCAAGACCAAGATGGGCAAGTGGCACTGGCCCATTCGGTATCGGCAGGCTTGGATTACCCGGGGGTTGGTCCCGAATTGAGCTACTTAAAATCGATTGGCCGGCTAACAGCCTGTGCCGTCACCGATGACGAGGCCTTGGCGGCCAGTCGGTGGGTCAGTGTATCAGAAGGGATTATCCCCGCCCTCGAAACCTCTCATGCTTTTGCGGCATTGCGGACCTATCCGTTTCCATCTGGGGCCCATATTTTACTCAATGTGTCGGGCCGTGGCGACAAAGACCTAGGAACCTTGATGAATGCATAAATACCCATTGGGCCCGGTGATACCGTATTTGACTTTGGGTGATCCGGATATCCCCACCTCGATCGATTTGGCCTGCCAAATGGTCAAGGCAGGGTGTCCGGTTATCGAAATGGGGGTTCCATTTTCGGACCCCATTGCGGATGGCCCTGTTATTCAGGCGTCGCACCAACGGGCCTTGAATGGGGTGCCAAGGCCGACCATGCCCTTTTTGTTTGAGGCATCCCGGGCGATTCGGTCGGTTGGTGGTTTCCCGGTGGCCATGTGCAGTGCCAATTTGGTGCTGCACCATGGGAT